>DAINSJ010000011.1:0-19110 GCA_036741375.1 Candidatus Limnocylindrales bacterium | reverse complement strand
TCTGGCGTGCTCATGGCGGGAGCGTAGCAGGGCTCTCGATCACGAGGAGCCGGCCTTCCCGAACCGAGATCGTCGCCCTGGCGCCGGTCCGGACGTTGCTCAGACCGCGGGCTGGACCCAGAGCGAGCGCCTCGTCGCGAAGCGGGTAGCGAAGGCCGGTGGTGACGATGCCCTCGACCCTCGGCGAGAGCGGCAGCAAGGACACGACGTCGCCGGTGCGGCCATCGAACCCGACCGCCTCGGATCGGCCGCCTTCACCCGAGCCGGTCACGAGCGAAACCCTCGTCGTCGCGTCCAGCAGCCGGGCCGCTCGGCCGGCGAGAGCCGGATGCGCGAGCAGGGCGACGTTCGCGAGGGTGTGATCGAGGCGCGGGCCGCCAAGGGCACCGAGGACCGTCAGGTCGGTCGCGCCCGCCCGAACCGCTGCGACCAGGGCGAGCTCCGCGTCGGATTCGTCCTTGTCGGCCGGCACCAGCTCGACCGGGACGCCCGCCGCCCGGAGGTTCTCGATCTCGGGCAAGGAGAGGGAGTCGCCGTCGCCGACCCAGCGATCGATCCGCAACCCGAGCGGCGCGGCGAGTCGAGCGCCGCCGTCCGCCGCGATGACCAACGCGCTGTCACGCGCCCAATCGGGCCAGCGCGCATCCAGCGCCGCCCGATCGGGTCCGTCGCCGTCGGCGAGGACGATCGCGCGAAGTGGCGGGGTCTCGCTCACCTGGCCTCCGCCTTTCGCGCCCCGAGGAATCCGTCGACCCAGTCCGCGACGGACGGGGCCACCTCGCCGGCACCGGCGGCGCGGAGGTCCGCGGCCGTTCCGAGCGTCGACACGATGCCGACGGAGCGCGCCCCGACGGCGCGAGCCATGCGCATGTCGTCGGGCGCGTCGCCGACGTAGATCGCGTGCTCCGGACGGTCGCCCACGCTGAGTCCGTCGAGCGCGCGGCGGAGCGGCTCCGGGTCGGGCTTCGCCGGCACCGGGTCGTCGCCACAGACTCGGACTGGCAGGACCGTCAGCAGGCCCAGGTGCTCGAGCTGCTCCTCGACCAGCGCCCGGTGGCCCGCGGTCACGAGGCCCATGACGTAGCCGGCGCCCGAGAGCCGTTGCAGAGCGCGCCGGACGCCCGGAAACGGCCGTGGCGGCTCGGCCGCCCGATAGAGCGCCAGCCAGCGAGCGCCGGCTGCCTCCAGGTGGACGTCCGGCACGCCGAGCCGCTGGTACATGAGTCGCCAGTCGGGCACGTAGGCCTCTCGATAGCGATCCTGATCGAAGAACAGCCCGTACTCGACCAGCACCTCGGTGTTGGCTCGCAGGATCGCCGGCAGCGTATCCACGAGCGTCCCATCCCAGTCGAAGACGACGGCATTCATCGCCGCGATCGTACGTCCGCGAGCCGCGAGGCCCTTCAGCCGGCCCGGGCCGATGCTAGACTCGCGGCCGTGCCAGCGATCCTCGAGCATGCTGCCGTGCGGCGCGTGGTCGACGCGGCCGCGAAGAAGGGCGTCACCATCGAGGTGACCGCCTTCGACGAGTCGACCCATACCGCTTCGCAGGCCGCCCGCGCCGTCCGCGCCGAGCTCGGCCAGATCGTGAAGTCCCTCGTCTTCGTGATCCCCCGCCAGGACGACGACCTCGAGCCGGTGCTCTGCCTGGTATCCGGCCCGAACCGTGTCGATCTCGGCCGGCTCGCCGCCGTCCTCGCGAACTCCGACGTCCGGCGGGCGAATGCCCGCGAGGCCAACGACCTCAGCGGCTTCGTGATCGGAGGGATTCCGCCGTTCGGCCACGAGCGCCGGATGCGCGTGGTCATGGATCCCGACCTCGGTCGGTTCGAGACCGTCTGGGCGGCGGCCGGGCTCCCGAACGTCGTGTTTCCCGTCTCGCCCTCGACCCTCCGGATGCTCGCCGACGCCCAGGTCGCCCCGATCGCGGAGGACCCGCCGGTCGAACGCGCCTCGTGACGGCGCCTCGCCCCGGGGCGGCTCGGTGACCGCGGAACCCCACAACGCGACGATCGCCTACCCGGGCGGCCTGCGGGCCCGATGGCGATGGGGCGGTTCGGGCCAGGCGGCCGAGGTCTTCGCGCTCGCGGAGGCCGGCGGCAACCTTGTCGACCATGGCCCCCTCGTCGGCCCGAATCCCGACGAGCGCTGCCGGGCTGAGCTCCGAATGGAAGGTCCAGGTGGCGCCTGGACCGCCCGCTTCGCGTCGACGATCAACGATGAGCCAACGGCGGCGCTCTGGGACACGAGCGGCCTGCTCGTCGTGAAGTACGGCTTTCACGCCTATGGGCTGGACGCCCGCACGGGCACGCTTGCGTGGAGCCATCGGTCCGCGACGCCGATCCTCGCGATCTTTGCTTCCTCGCGGCTCGAGCATGTCCTCGTCCAGTCCGAGGTCGAGACATTTGCGATCGAGGCGGATGGGACGGTCGCCTGGCGGATCGCGCACTCGGACGTCGTGACCGGCGCGGAGCTCATCGGCGGGCGTCTCGCCCTGACCAGCTACTCAGGCCTCGTCAACACGCTCGATCCGGCCACCGGTCGCGCCGCGAGCTGAGGGACCACCGGTCGAACACCGCCCCGATGTGGACCCGCGGTGGACAACCCGAGCCCGCGAGTCGAATCTCGTGGACAGGTGGGATTGACCCTCGCCACGCCCGGCCCGTAGCGTTGATATCAGCCCGGAGGGGCCGAGCGACACTAACGGCAGCGATCGCATCAACGCCCACGTGTCGGGTAGGTTTCTCCGGGCCCTTCCATGTCCGGGCCCTATCATCGGCAGCCGTGACTCCCCTCCTCCTCGTCGGCCTCGGTCTCGCCGGGCTCGCCGCGGGCCTGGCGATCCTCCTGAGCTTCGGCCACCGGTATCGGGTCGGCCGACTCCTGGCCAGCGCACCCGTCGTGACCGTCGCCGAGGCCGTCCGCCTCGCCGGCGAGGCCGCCCCGCGGTACGTCCGCATCGAGGGCCGGATCGACAGCGAGCAGGAGTTCGAGGACGCCGACCATCGGCCGCTCGTCCTGCGCCGGACGCGCGTCGAGACGCGCAGCGGCCTTGGCGGTCGCTGGCGGGCGATCGAGGACGGCATCGAGGCGGTGCCCTTCCAGCTGAACGAAGGCCTCGACACGATCGCGATCGACGAGTCTCGGTTGCGTGACGGGCTCGTCGTCGTCCCGCGCCAGAGCGTTGGCCTGGCGCTCGACCTTGGCGACCGGATCCCCGCCCAAGTGCCGCCGGCGACCCCGACGAGGGTCACGATCGAGCAGGTCTCGAGCGTCGAGCACGCGATCGTCCTCGGGTTGCCGGCCACCGACGACGCCGGCCAGCCGCGAATGACCGCCGGGCTGGGGCGACCACTGGTCCTCACGACCCTCGAGATTCCCGAGGCCATGCGGATCCTGACCGGCGGAGCCATCCTTCGGGCGCGGATTGCCGCCGGCTGCCTCGTCGCCGGTGCCACGCTCGTCGTTGTGGGCGGCGTGTGGTGGGCCATCGGCTCCGTCGCGAGCCCCGCGGCGGCCTTCGCGGCATCCGCTGTCCCGTCGATCATTCCGGGCGGCGACCCGCGGAGCTCGGGGCAGGGCCCGGGTCTCGTCGGCAATCCAGCCGTGGCACTCCTCGGCGTGCTCGGCATCGGCCTCGCAGCCGTCCTGGCGACCCTCGTCTACGTACGCCTGACGGGCCGCCGCGACCGGTCCTGAGCACGCCGCGCACGCCTGTCCAGCACCACCTGGCGAGGCTCGGCATACGTATCCGGCGGGCGTTCGGTACTTTCGGGCCATTGGCAAGAAATGTGGGGTACTCGACAGTTGGGCCGAGAGTTCACAGATCTTCCCGAGGGTTCCGTGCCAGTCACCTCGATGCTTCGCCCGCGCCCAATCGACGCGACGCTCTCCGTGACGAGAGCCGCCCAGGTGCTTGGCGTGCATCCGAACACCATTCGCTCGTGGAGCGATGCCGGACGACTGCGCTACTACCGAATCAACCCCCGCGGCGATCGCCGCTACCGGATGGGCGACCTCCAGCGCTTTCTCTCGACCCTCGGCGGCGCCGAGCCGACCGGCACTGACGAGCGACTCCGGGATGGCCGCCGCCGCGGCTCGGGCGCGACCCACGCAGAGCGCCTGGCCGTCGACGTCGTCGATCCCGTCGAGGAACCTTCAGGTGCGCTGGCCACCGAGGCCCACGCGATCCTCGCGCTCGTCGGGATGCTTGGCGACCTGACGGCGTCGGCCATTCGGGAATCCGTCGTCGATCCCGTGGCACCGCTCGCCAGCGCGGTCCGGGCGATCCGCGACGCGACCGGCGCGCTCCAGGTCACCGCCTGGGAGATCCGCGGCGATCGCCTGGCACCAACGGCCGTCTCGGGGCTCACGGGCCGCGGCCTCGCCGAGCTGCCGATCGGCTTCGGAATCCTCGGCAAGGCCCTCGCCGCGGCGTATGAGGTCGTCGACCCGGATCCGGCGGACATGCTCTCCGTCTCGAACCAGAGCGGTCGCGAAATCGCCTGCGCGATCCCCGGCGACGACGGTCCGTGGGGTGTCCTCGTCTTCGTCCGCCGCGGTCTCGAGTCGCTGACGGCCATCGAGCGCGAGCACTATCGGGCGATCACGGCCGGTGTCTCGAACATCGTGTCGGCCTCGAAGGCCGCCGCCGACGTGGCCCACCAGATCCATCGAGCGGAAGCGCTGCGGCGGGTCGCCGGCGACATCGGCAGCCGCCTCGACCTCGACGAGATCCTGGCCGGCCTCGTGGACCATGCGGCGGTCCTGTTCGGCGGTGATCGAGCCGCGGTCTTCCTCTACCAGACCGATGGCGGTCGCCGGATCGCCGCGTCGCGCGGCCTCTCGAAGTCCTGGATCGAGGCGACGTCGACCGTCGAGGGTCCGACGCTCGCCCAGGCCGCGATCGCCGCCCGCCGGCCGATCTTCTCGGTCGGCTACCCGAACGATCCGCGGGTTGGGGCCCTTCGCGCCGCGGTCGTCCAGGAAGGCTTCGATACCGCCTGCCTGGCTCCCCTCCTCGACGGCGACGAGCCCGAGGCCCTCGGGATCCTCGGCGTGTATCACAACAAGCCCCACCCCTGGACCGACGACGAGCTCGAGACGATGGCGGCCCTCGCCACCCAGGCGAGCGTCGCGATCAAGGGCGCTCGGAACTACGCCCAGCTCGCGACCTGGACGGCGCAGCTCCAGTCGATCCAGCAGCTCGGTACCCGCCTGAACCGGCTTACGAGCGTCCACGAGATCGGCACCGCGATCGCCACGGAGCTCCGCGAGCTGATCGACTATCACAACGTCCGCGTCTATCGAACCCGCGGCGACGATCTCGTCCCGGTCGCGATGCAGGGCCAGGTCGGCGAGTACATCGCCGAGACGCCGGAGCAGCTGCAGGTGAAGTGGGGCTCCGGGATCACCGGCTGGGTGGCCGCGAACCGGACCGCACAGCGGCTCGACGATGCCGCGGCCGACCCGCGGGCGAACACGATCCCCGGTACCGAGGACGACCTCGACGAGTCGATGCTCCTCGCGCCGATGCTGTTCGAGGACGAGGTCCTTGGCGTGCTCGTGCTGTCGAAGCTGGGCCTCCGGCAGTTCCGCCAGGACGACCTGCGGCTCCTCGAGATCTATGCCAGCTTCGCGGCCCAGGCGATGGCGAACGCCGATGCCACGGAGCGGCTCAAGGAGCAATCGGCCGCGCTCGAGCAGAAGATTCGCAGCCAGCGTGAGCTTCTCAGGATCTCTGAGTCCATCCTCACGACCCTCGACGTTCCCGCCCTTCTCGATGCCGTCACAGAACGGCTCGGCGAGCTCGTGAAGTCCGACAACATCGCCATCGAGCTCCTCGATAGCGAGACGGGGATCCTCGTGCCGATGGTCGCCAAGGGCGAGGACGCAGCGTATTACATGAGCCCGTGGCTGCCCGGCGAGACGGGACTCGCGACATGGGTGATCGAGCACAATGCGCCCCAGCTCGTCGCCGACCAGTACGACGACCCGCGGATGCTCCACAAGGAGCCCAAGGCGCACGGTAGCCTCCTGTGCGTCCCGCTTCGCGGGCGAACAGGCGCGATCGGCGTCCTCACGATGGAGCGCTGCGACGAGGGCGACGTCTTCGGCGAGGAGGAGTTCGAGCTCGTCCAGCTCTTCGCCGCCCAGGTGTCGATCGGCCTCCAGAACGCCCAGGCCCACACGGCGATCGAGCGCCGAGCCCAGACCGACATCCTCACAGGCCTCCTCAACCACGGCACCTTCGGCGACCAGATGGCGGCCCTCATCGAGGCCAAGGAGACGTTCAGTCTCGTCATGATCGACCTCGACCGGTTCAAGGGCGTCAATGACGGGCTCGGCCACCAGGCCGGCGACCGCCTCCTGCGGCAGGTCGCGGAGGCGATCGTCGCCGCGAGTCGCGAGACCGACGCCGTCTTCCGCTACGGCGGCGACGAGTTCGCGGTCCTCCTGCCCCGAACCGACTCCGACCAGGTCGGGCCGATCGCGGAGCGGGTTCGGGCCGCGGTTGCCTCGGTCGTCGGGCCCGGCTCGACGTGGCGCGGGCGGGCTCGCTCGCTCGAGGCGTCCGCCGGCACCTCCTCGTTCCCGATCGACGGGGCGACCGCCGAAGAGGTCCTGCTCGCGGCCGACCGGGCGTGCTTCGTGGCCAAGCGTGACGGCGGCGGTCGCGTCGCGACGGCCGCTGAAGGCCTTGCCCTCGCCGGCGAGCTGACGCTCCAGACCCCGACGCCGATCGACCCGCTCCCGAGCACGGCGGCCTGACCGAGCGCTTCGTCCGAGCGTCACTTCCGAATCGCGATCGTTACGCCCGCCGTATCACCGTGGCGGCCACCCGCGTCAGACTCGCCACATGGCGCGGAACTCGCGATCGACCGACCGCCGTGAGCTCTCGGGCACCCTCGGGTCGCCCTGGCTCACGGCCGGGCTCGCGCTCGTGGTGGTCCTGCTTGCCGTCTCGGCGCTCGTCCTCCCGAACCTCATCGGATTGCCCGGCCCCAGCCACGGTCCGCAGCCGTCATCGCCGACGCCGACACCGACGCTGACCGCGGGGCCGACCGGACCAACACCCGAGCCGACGTTCGCGCGGCCGACGCCCAGCCCGGAGCCGACATTCACCAGCTACGTCGTGCGCAGTGGCGACACCCTCACCTCGATCGCGACGCGCTTCCGGACGACCGCCCGGAGCATCGCCTGGTGGAACCGCGGGACGTATCCGAGCCTGGACCCCGAATCGCCGGGCTATCGGCCCAACAGCATCCGTCCGGGCTGGGTCCTCGTCCTGTTGCCCGGTACGACGGTCGACGAAACCGATCCGCCGACGCCGAGCCCGCCGCTCACCGGACAGGCCCCGGATGCGACCCCGGCCGCGCCGGCGCCGCCCACGACGGCACCGAACCCGGCGCCGAGCACCGCTCCCGCAGGCCCCGCGACCGTCATCTCTCATGGCCCCCGGGACTCCGGCACGATCGCGCTCACGTTCGACATGGGCGGCCGCCTGGACCCGGCAGTCGACATCGTCCAGTGGCTCGTCGACCACCACGTCCATGCGACCCTCTTTCCGACCGGTACCGCGGGCTCGACCACGACGCTCGGCCGGCGGGCGCTCACCCTCGAAGCGGCCCACCCCGAGCTCTTCGACATCGGCAACCACTCCTGGAGCCACCCGAACTTCACGACCTTGACCGCAACCCAGATGGCGGACCAGGTGAACTCCTGCGAGGCGGCGATCGAGCCGATCGCCGGCCAGACCTCGAAGCCCTGGTTCCGCCCGCCCTATGGCGCCTGGACATACGCGGTCCGCGCCGCCGTCGGACAGGCCGGCTATCGGTACCTCGTGATCTGGGACGTCGACACGATCGACTGGCGAGCGACGATCGACGGCGGACCGACCACGACCGACATCGTCGCCAAGATCACCGCGAGGGCGCAAGGCGGCTCGATCGTGCTGATGCACCTCGGCGGCTGGCACACGCTCGAGGCGCTGCCCGGGATCCTCGCAGCGGTCGAGGTCAAGGGCCTTCAGCCGGTCACCCTCGGGGAGATGTTCGGCGCGTAGCGCTCGACCGGCTCGACAGGCTCGACCGGCTCAGCCGGCCGTCAGAGGCGATGGGCGGCGATGATCCGTTCGAGGAACTGCTGCGTCCGGGGCTCGGTCGGAGCCGCGAAGATCGCCTCGGGCGGCCCCTGCTCGAGGATGACGCCGCCGTCGAGAAAGCAGACACGGTCGGCGGTCTCGCGGGCGAAGCCCATCTCGTGCGTGGCGATGACCATCGTCATCCCGCCCGCAGCCAGCTCCCGGATGACCTCGAGAACCTCCGCGATGAGCTCCGGGTCGAGCGCGCTCGTGACCTCGTCGAACAGCATCAGCTCGGGCTGCATCGCGAGCGCCCGCACGATCGCGACTCGCTGCTGCTGGCCGCCCGAGAGGCGATCCGGAAAGTCGTCCCGTTTGTCGAGGAGCCCGAAGCGCCCGAGCAGGTCCTCGGCCTGGGCAATTGCCTCGTCACGCGGCCGCCCGAGAACCCTCGTCGGCGCGAGCGTGATGTTCCCGAGGACGCTCATGTGCGGGAAGAGATTGAACGCCTGGAACACGATTCCAATCCGGCGTCGCACCCGGTTGACGTCGACACCGGGAGCCGTGAGGTCGTCGCCAGCGAGCACGATCCGGCCGGCCTCGATCGGCTCGAGGAGGTTGAGGCAACGAAGGAGCGTGGACTTGCCGGACCCGGAGGCGCCGATCAGGCAGACCACCTCGTGAGGCCGAACCTCGAGGTCGAGCCCGCGCAGGACCTCCAGCGACCCAAACGACTTCCAGAGTCCCTCGACGCGGACCGCTGCCTCGGCCGCCATCATGTGCTCGCCCGCGCGCCGCGCGACCGATCGCGCGCGACGAGCCAGTCGGTGAGCCGGGCGAGGGGGATCGTGAGGACGAGAAAGACGAGCGCCGCGCCAAGGTAGGGCGTGAAGTTGAAGATCGCCGACTGCTTGATCTGGGCCGTTCGGAAGATCTCGACGACCCCGACGAACGACACGAGGACCGTGTCCTTCTGAAGGCCGATGAAGTCGTTGAGCAGTGGCGGGACCACTCGCCTGACGGCCTGCGGCAGGATCACGAACCGAAGCGCCTGCATTTGCGAGAGGCCGAGCGAGCGAGCTGCCGCGGCCTGGCTCGGGTGGATTGACTCGATCCCGGCGCGGTAGACCTCCGAGACGTACGCCGAGTAGAGCAGGGTCAGCGCAACGACCGCCCAGAAGAACGGGTCATTCGGCACGCCGGGCAATCGGAGGCCGGGGATGCCGAAGCCGAGGATGAAGATGATGAGGATCCCGGGAAGCGCCCTGAAGACGTCCGTGTAGACGATCGCGAGAACCCGGACCGGAAAGAAGACAGGGCCGGGCAGGCTGCGCAGAACCGCGATCACCAACCCGAGGACGAGGATCAGGACCTCGGCGATCAGGAACAGCTGGACGTTCGTCCCGAACGCCGCGACGATCCCCGGCAGCGAGGCGCGGAACACGTCCGCGTTGAAGAAGCTCGCCTGGACGAGCTTCCAGCCGGGGGCGTTGACGACGACCCAGCTCAGGCCACCGAAGAAGACGATCGTGCTGACGAGCGCGATCAGGATCGGCTTCCGGCCCCCGCCGGTCCGCTTCGGCGGCCGGCCCCCGGGCATCGCTCGCCTCGGCGCCGACGCCCCTACTTCAGCTCGGGCGCTCCCTGCGAGGTGATCCACTCGGTGACGATCGACTGCAGCGTGCCGTCGCCCTTGATCGCCGCGATTGCCGCATTGACGCAAGCCGTCAGCGGGCTGTTGAGGTTCAGGGCGATGCTGAAGTGCTCGACGGTGCCTCCGGCGGTCGGCAGGGATCCAACGATGGTGCTGTTGTCGAGTTGGGCCGCGGTCATGTAGAACGCCGTCGGGAGGTCGACGACGACGCCGTCGATCTGGCCGGCTTTGACGGCCGCGATCGCGGCATCGAGCGTGTCGTAGACCGACGGCGCCTGGGTCGGCTTGATGTTGTCGACGATGTACTGGTAGCTCGTTGTCCCGACCGGGGCGCCCAACTTGAACGCCGCGAGCCCCGCGACCGTCGTGACCTTGGCAATCCCGTCGGCCTTGAGCCCCACGACGGCCTGATTCAGGTCGAAGTACCCGTCGGACAGGTCGACGGCCTTCGCCCGCTCGGCGCTGTAGGACACCTGGGTGAGATACAGGTCGAAGTCCTTCGGGCCGGGCTGGATGGCGTTGTTGAACGGCACGGGCTTCCAGACGACCTGGTCGTTCGTGAAGCCGAGCGCCTTTGCGACGGCGTACGCGGTCGCCGACTCGAGGCCCTTGCCGTTGGTCGGATCACCGAGCTCCCAGACCGAGCCCGCCGGCTTCGGCGTGGTCTCCTGGAAGTACGGCGGGAAGGCCGGGTTGTCGGCACCGATCGTCAGCTTGCCCTTGGTGAGGGTCGTCAGATTCGCGGCGGCGCAGGCGTCCGGGGTCGGGCTCGGCCCCTCAGTCGGGGTGGTCGTGGCGGCGACGCTCGGGGCGATGGAGGGGGCGAGGGACGCCGCGCCCGCACAACCCATGAGCGCCATCGCGAGAACGATCGGCACGACGATGAATGACCGGATGCTCGTCCGCATGACACTCCTCCAAGGGCCGCGATCGTTCCTCCCGGACCGCGAGTCTGGGAGTGTACCCGCGCGCCCGCCCCGAACGCGACCGCGGAGCTGGAGCTCAGGCTCGTTCGATCCGGACGCCTCGGCCCGCCTCGACCCCGAGCGCCGCGGCCGCGCTCGCCTGGTTGTGACCGAGCGCGAGCTGGCCGGAGGAGTCCGTGTACAGCAGCGCGGCGCCGGGCGGGAGCGCGCCGAACGTTCGCCCGAACGTCGCCGCCTGGACGACAGCACGGTTCGCGCCCACTTCGTCGAACTCGAGCCGCACCGCAGCACCCGGCGCGATCTCGCCAACGGCACGAGTGAGATCCTCCGGGGTCGCCCCGAGCCGGATGTTGCCGAACGAGTCGACGTACATGGCAACGGTGTCGAGGCCGCCATCCCGGATCGCCGGCTTCGGGAACCGGAGGTCGACGATCGAGCCGGCGTCCAGGACCGGTCCGACCTCGGCGAAGTCTCCGCCCAGGGCAAGATGGGCGGCCATCGGAGCGAAGATGTCCCGGCCGTGGAAGGTCGCGCTCTGCTGGGGCAGCAGCCAGCTCGGGTTCGCGAGCAGGTGGACCGCGTCAATGCCACCGAGCCGATCAGCAGCCGCGGTCAGCAGGCCGTTGTCCGGGCCAATGAGGACGTCGCCGCGCGCGGTCCGGATACCGATCGGCCGGCGATCCGTCCCCACACCCGGATCGACCACCCCGACGTGCACCCCGACGGGCATCCACGGCAGCGCCGTCCAGAGGAGGTAGGCGCCCTCGCGAATCTCGAACTTCCTGACGGCGTGGCTGATGTCGACGATCTGGGCGTCCGGCGCGATCGAGAGCATGACGCCGCGGCAGATCGCGGCGGCGCCGTCCGCGCCGAAATCGGTCAGGAAGCTGATGAAGGGCCGCGTCACCCGACCGATGGTAGACGCCGAAACGGCGCCCGAAGGAGTCGGACGCCGTCCCGGTGGGTTGTTGCGAACCGAGGGGAGGAGAGGCCTCGACTCGCGGGAAAGTCAGGAGGTCTGTGAGCTCATCGGCGAGGCAATCGGGAGGTCGCTGTGGCTGTTTCGCGTTCGCCGGAGCTCGTCAGCGCGCCGCCGGACGGTCGCCTCGACTTCGGCAACGGTCCAGCGAATGCCCGCGCTGGGGAGACCGCTGAGGAAGGCCGTCACGTTCGCCGCCTCGCCGGGCTCGAGTCCTCTCAGGAGGAGTGCCCGGTAGGTTGCTCGGATCTCGGTGTTGCGGCGGTCGTCCATCGGTTCGCTGACGCCCATCTCCGATCCGAATTCCGGCAAGGAAGCCCTGTCCGGTTCGGTGTGGCCATGGTCGGTCCGGGGCGGTGCGGTCGCGATGACCCGGGGGTACCGGGGGCACCGGTACTTGCGGCTATCCTCGGTCGATGGACGAACGCGAGCCCGCGAAGCGAGATCGCACCGCCCGCCTCATGCGCGTGACGAGCCTCCTCGCGGCGCATCCGACGGGCATGCGGCCGGGCGAGATCGCGGAACGCCTCGGGATGTCCGTCCGGAACGTCTATCGCGACCTGCACGCCCTCGAGGGCGAGGTCGGGCTGCCGACGTGGTCCGAGGGCGGACGCTGGGGCATCCTCGAGTCGGCGTTCCTGCCGCCGCTCAAGCTGACCCTGTCCGAGGCGATGGCGGTTTTCCTCGGGGCCCGGCTCATGGTCCGCTACGCGGACAAGTACGACCCTGATCTCGCCTCGGCCTTCGAGAAGCTCGCCGCGGGCCTGCCGGAGACGCTCCGCGAGCATGTCGCGCGGACGCTCGACATCCTCCAGGACGCGCCCCTCGACCCGCAGTTCATCGAGCACGTCCGGCAGCTGACCCGGGCCTGGGCTGAGCGTCGGGTCGTCGAGATCGAGTACGAGGCCGCGGCGTACGAGGGCCGTCGCGGGGAGCGGAGCCGGCGGGTCGTCCGGCCGTGGCTGATCGAGCCATCACTCCAGACCCATGCGCTGTACCTCATCGGCTGGGACGAGGACCGGGCCGGGATGCGGACCTTCAAGATCGAGCGGATCCGGGGCGTCAGCGTGACGCCGCGCGGGTTCGATGCCCCCGAGGAAGGGGCCCTGGAGCGGGAGCTCCGGCGGGGCTGGGACATCATCTCGGACCAGGATCCGGTCGAGGTCGTGCTGCGCTTCTCCTCGGTGATCGCGGACCGGGTTCTCGAGACGACGTGGCACCCGTTGCAGCGCACCGAGCGCCAGAACGACGGTGCGCTGGTGTGGCGGACGACCGTCAGCGGCGTGATCGAGATCCGGCTGTGGATCCTTTCGTGGGGCGAGGATGTCGAGGTGATCGAGCCGCCGGAGCTCCGGGAGCAGGTCCGCGCCATCCACGAGCACGCGGCCGCGCTCTATGCACCTCTATCCTGACGGGGTGGCGCGACACCCCTTCGCCGCCGTCAACCTCATCAGCGACCCGATCCACGGCTACGTCGAGCTCACGAAGCGGCTCTCGCGGGAGGAATCGTCCGCCGTGGGCCTGCCCGACGAGGACGTCGCCGAGGACGACCTGCTCGACACGGCCTGGCTCCAGCGGCTGCGCCGGATCAGCCAGCTCCAGAGCGCGCGGTGGGTGTTCCCGACCGCCGAGCATTCCCGGTTCACGCACGGCCTCGGCGTCATGCATCTCGCTGGCCAGTGGGCACGGACGCTCCAGCCGTCGCTGCGGAGCGCGCTGCCGGGTCTCGCGCCCGGTGAGGCGATCCCGTCCGAAGGCCTCGTCGTCGAGACGCTGCGGGTCGCGGGCCTGCTCCACGACGTCGGCCACGGGCCGTTCGCCCACTTCTTCGACGAGCGGGTCCTCGCGGCCTTTCCCGCGCCCGAGGACGCCCGCCGCGGAGGCGGGAAGCGCCTCTCCCACGAGGACCTGAGCCAGCTGATCATCGAGCGAGAGCTCGGGCCCTTGATTCGGGGCCTGCGACGGGCGCCGGGCGCCGTGCCGGAGCGTGACGCATTCGGGGACGGCGAGGCCATCGATCCGCGCTGGGTATCGTTCCTCGTCTCGAAGCCGGCCCTGGACGATCCCGCGATGCCCGGCTGGGTCCGCCTCCTCCAGCCACTTCTGTCGGGCGTGTTCACCGTCGACAACCTCGACTACGTCCAGCGCGACGCCTTCTTCACGGGGGTTCGCGTCGGGATCGACGTCGAGCGGCTGCGGCGATACGCCTTCATCTCGGAGCGGGGGTTGACGTTGTTCGAGCCGGGCGTCGCCGCGCTTGAGGGCTTCCTCAACGCGCGGCTCCTGCTCTACCAGGCGGTCTACTTCCATCGAACGGTCCGGGCGATCGACCTCGACCTCGGCGAGGTCTTCGAGCCGTCCATCCACGCGCTCTTCGGCAACGACTCGCCGGCGGGCCGGCTACCTGGCTACGCCGACCTCGATGAGTACGCGCTCCTCCACCAGGCCGCCCGTTGGGCTCGCGGCGAGGACATCCTCGCGTCCGGCGACCACGCGGCCCCCGGCGACGGGCGCGTCTCAGCTGCCGTCGCCGACGGCTGGCGGGGGATCCTCCTGCGCCGCCCGGGTTGGCGGGCCGACGCCGAGCTTCGGGCGACCTATGACGACGGTGGCTTCCCGGACGCTGAGGTCGCGGCCCTCGGACGGCCGGACGACCCGACGGCGGTCGTCGACCTGGCAATCGTCGATTCCCGGCCGGCCGCCGACGGTGCCCTCGCGATCGAGTCTCGCGACGGCGGGCCAATCACGCTGGGCGATGCCCTGTCGAGGATCCCGGGCTTCGCCCTGATCGCCCGGCGGTACCGGCGGGCCTGAGGGTCGGCGCCTCGCCGTCCCGGCGCTCAGTGGCCGTCGCCGGCGCCCCAGCCCCACGTGTTGAACCCAAACCTGGGGTCGGGCAGGACGAGGAGCGGGTCGATGCGGGCGATCTCGCCGGCCGGGATCAGGGTCCGCTGGACGATCGTCGGGTCCGTCGCGTAGCGGCCCGTCGCCTCAGGGCTGAACAGGCCGTAGTGGAGGTGGCAGCCGCTCGCGTGGCCGGTCGAGCCTTCAGTCCCGAGGAACTCTCCGGCGCGGACGGCCTGCCCAACCTTCACCACGATCCGATGGAAGTGGGCATAGATGCTGCGGTAGCCGTTGCCGTCGTCGATGACGACGATGATGGCGAGGGTTCCCCACAGGTGGCGCTGGTCCAGGCGAGCGTGGTACGCGGTGAGATTCCCGATCCAGCCCAGGGCCGCGTCGGTCCGTCGACCGGCCGCGATGACCGTCCCATCGTGGGCGGCGACGATGTGGGCGCCGCAGAAGCTCGCGATGTCGATGCCGTCGTGGAAGCGCTGGCCCGCGACGACGAACGTTCCGCCCGCCGAGGGACCGAATGCCTGCGTGATCCGGGCGTACTGGAGCGGCCAGTGATAGCCCGTCAGACTCGTCGGCGGCGCCGCGGATGGCGCGACGGCGTCGGGGCGATCGCCGAGCGGATCGATGCGGCGCGCCGTCCTCGCGGCCGCGCTCGCGGTCGGGTCCCCTCCCACGATCGAAGCCCCTGATTCCGCCCCGCGATCGACGAGCGTCGTGGTCGCGGCGCCACCCGGTACGAACCGACCAGCGAGGAGCGCCACACCTGCGACGACGACGATGAGCGCCAGGAACGGCCTGCGCAGGATCGATGCGGATTTCGACGGGGAGCTCGGGGTCGAGCTCCCCGTCGATCGGGACGCGGTGATCCGGTGGGCGTGGGAGACGTGCCGCCGCGGGCCTCGGAGCCTCATCGGCCCTCAGCCTAGCCGATGCGCATCCCCCGGGATCACGTTCCGGCGACGACGTTGCCGCCCGACGAACGTCGGGAAAGGTTCCCGGCGCGCCCTATCCTCCGGACGAGGAGGGAAGCCGATGCCCGATACGGTCCGCTTCTGGCTGCACGTCGAGCGTGAGCCCGAGGCCCTCGAGGAGCGGCGGCATGTACATCCCGAACCGGCCGCGGTAGCCCTTCCGCAGGCCGTACCAGCCGCCGACCGGGTTGCTCTCACTGCGGCCCCAGGCCTCGACCGTTCCGTCCGCCGCGGGCTTCTGCTCATCCGCCGCGCCGAGCGGCATCCAGTCGCCATGCGCCTTGAGCATCGCGTGGAGGTCCTCGATCGCCCGCAAGTCGTACTTGAGCGTCGTGCTCCCGACCTGGCAGACGATCGCGGTGTCTTCGCGATACATCGTGTAGTCGGAGGTGCCCGGCGGGGTCTTGAGGACCCACGGATCCGCCTTCGTGCCGCTGCCTGTGGCCATTCGCCCCCCCGGATTGCCTGTCGGCCGCCAGATCGGGTCGTCCGATCGGGCCTCACCGAACGATACGCCCGCGCCGGATCGGAAGGTCGGCTGCGCTACCCTGTCGCCCTGCGCGCCCGTAGCTCAGCGGATAGAGCATCTGGCTTCGGACCAGAGGGTCGGGGGTTCGAGTCCCTCCGGGCGCGCCATGACAACCTGCGGCAGAGCGAGGGCCAGGCCGTGGGCAGACGCGGGGCGGGCGTGAGGTGGGCCGACAGGTCGGGCCCGCAACGACGATCCGCTCGTAGACCGCTTGGATCACGTGCCTGCGTCGTCTGGAAGGACAGCACCGGTGCGCTAAGGTCCGGTGAGTAGGCAGCCATCAGGTTGGACTTGTAAGGGACTAACCGTGCTTCGTGGCCTCGAGGCAAATCGTGATGGGAAACGGCACTGGAGTCGAGTCGCCTGGGCGGCGACCGGTCTCCTGTGGGCGTTCCTCTTCTTCAGCGGAGCTGATCAGGTTGCCAGCAATACGTTCATCGACCGTAGTTCCGACGGCAGCGCCGCGCCCGAGGCGCTTTTCCGGTACGTGGCGGAGAATCCCACCGTCGTCGGCGCGCTCCTCATCACGCTGGCTGTCGCCAACATTCTCTTTGTGCTCTTCGCCGCCCACATTGCGTACTGGCTCGGGCCGACGGTGAAGCTCCGATGGCTCCCCGCCACCGTGGTGATGGTGGCCGCGCTGGGGACGCTTCCGTTCTGGTTCGCAGATGTCTCAACTGCCCTGATCTGGATCGCGACCGCCACGGGCGCTGCATCGGCTGGGTACCAATGGATCAGCCCCACCATCGACGCCCTGGTGCCTTTGGGACCCCCGGTGCTGGGCCTCTACCTTGGCCTGGTGGCTTACATGCTGGGCCAGGGAGGGATCTTGCCTTCCTGGGTGAGGTGGTTCACATGGGGAATTGCCGTCCTCGCCGTGGCGTTCGGTGGCCTTGCGATCGCGGCGCCGACGACCGGACCGGGCGGGCCACTTGGGTACGTCTCAGTCCTGCTCTGGACAATGATCATCAGCCTCATCGCGATTCGGTCAGCCTGGCGGCTCAAGGGTCAGGTGCCCGCCTAATCCGAAGGCGCGGGCGGGCCGGGGTTCGATCAGCGCCCATCGCTGATGGGCCGATCATGCGCTCTACCTCGCCCCGTTCGTTCCCGAATGTTCGGGTCGCCCGGTCATGCAAGCGAGAGTGGTTATGATGGCGGCGCGATGAGGGCTCGGATCGGACCGCTCACAGGGATCGCCTGCTGGCTGATCGTCTTCACCGGCTTCTTCATCCACGGCTACCCAAAGCTGGGCGCCTCTCCACAGGAACTCGTCGACTGGGCCTCCAACACCGACCCCAACCGCTTCGGGATCGGCATCTACGCCGAAGACATCGGGTATGCGGTCTTCCTCTTCTTCCTCGCCTGGCTCTGCCAAACGCTCTGGCGAGCCGGAGGAACGGCCTGGCTGCTCGCCTTGGCCCTGGCGTCGGGAGTCGCCTGGGTCGCCGTCAGCGTCGTCGGCAACGGGGTGTGGACCGCCGTGCTCGACTCCGGCCGGCGCGGTCTCGATCCGCAGACCCTCGCCGGCATCCGGGATATCGCCCAGGAGATGTACAACAGCACCAACCTCGTGATCGGGACGGCGATGGTCGCACTCGGGCTCGGTACGCTCGCTGCGGTCGGCGTGCCGCGCTGGATTGGCTGGGCCGCCATCGTGATCGGCGTGGGCGCCGCCCTCCCCTACGTCGGGGCTCTGTTCGCGATGGTGCTGGTGATCTGGTCGCTCGCGGTAGCCATCCGCTACCTCCTCCGCCCGGCGCCCGCACAGGCGACGTCTCCTCCGCAGCCAAGCTAGGCAGGTGCCGGTCGGGCCTCGGCCAGCCCAGCGTCGCTGATCATCGGGCGACGGGGGAGCGCATCGCTCAGCTGGACTCCAGACTCGGGACTACGAGCCACCCGGCAGCTCTTCCGACATAGATCAGCTGCTCGGTGGTGAGGCCAGACCGCGCGCGCAGGTCGGCGAGGTGACGTTTCACAGTGCTGGGCCGAATACCGATTGCGTACTAGCTGCGGCAAGCCACTCATCGCGGCCCTCGATCGGAACCCGGTAGGTCGCTAACGCGGGTCCGACACCCTCCGGGGGCGCCAGTCGGATTCCGAGTCTGGGTGGGCGCCCGCTCCCTTCGACGCTTCCGGCGGCGCGGGCGCCCAGATCTCTGTGTTGGCTAACAGGTTCCGGGATCGGGCCGGTCGATTCTCGGGGATCCTCCAGCGGGCACCCCCGGGAACGTCGCATAGATGATGGTCTGGATCGAGCCGTTGTTGACGCCATTCAGCGTGTCACTGGGTCGCTCGAGGAATGACTGTCCCGCGGTGTACGTCGTGACATCGCAGTGGCCGCCAACGGAGCGATAGGTTGTGATCTGGCCCTGCTGGACGACGGCGATGGCGCCGCCGGGATGGGAATGCCATCCGGAAGAGCCACCGATCTCGACGACAATCTTCGAAACGACAACGTCGGTGCCCGCCTGGAAGACGAGCGTACCGACGGATTGGTCAGTGCCTCGGCCCAGGCCCGTGCTTCCGAAACCAGCGGCCGGCGTCGCAAGTCCGGGAACGGCACTGGCCGCGGCAAGAAGCATCGCGATCGCGAGGGTGATCAGGACACCGAGGCTCCGATGTCGCATGGGTGCTTTCATACCCGACTCCTACAGTCTGCTTCGGTCGGTCGCGACCTCGTCAGCCAGCGGGACGAGAGGGCGCGATACGAGACCGGATCGACCATGGTTTGACTGGCGCGTTCGGACAGTCCCGCCTCCGGAGCCCACTGGCTAACACTGGAGAACGAGCAAGGCCGACGCTCGCGCCTCCTCGCGGGCTACTCACCGTACGCCGACCGCGGACGGCCATGGCGAGTGGGCGGCCGTTGCGGTGCGCGCCGCCCTCCCCCGCGCGGTCGTCTGCTCATCCTACGCCCCAATATCTCGCGCAAGGCACTCATTTGCCTCCTGCGTCATCGCGGGGGCGTGCTCGGCCAAAGCACGACCCACGGCACCTGTTCGCGCTCGCGGGCTGACGCCGCCGATCAGTCGGCGTCCAGCAACTCGATGACGGGCGCCATGGCCTCGAGCGCGGCGAGCGTCGGTGGCCAGAGGACGACCTCGATCTG
>DAINSJ010000010.1:0-19617 GCA_036741375.1 Candidatus Limnocylindrales bacterium | reverse complement strand
GGAGCTCGTGTACGTCTGAGCGGATCGGCGGCCTCCTCCGGCTCACGCATCCGTTTCCATCGCTCCTCAACGGCCTCGCGACCGCGGCTATCGCACTGCTCGCCGGTGGCTCGCTCCCGACGGCGGTCCGTCTCGGGGTGGCGATGCTCGCGCTCCACGCGTCGATCGGCTCCCTGAACGACTTCGTCGACACCTCGCTTGATGCCGGGCGAAAGTCCGGCAAGCCGATTCCGAACGGCCATGCCACACGGCCGGAAGCACTGGCGATCGCCGTCGCGGGCCTCGCGGTCGGGGTCGCGCTGACGTGGCCGTCGGGCCTCGCGGCGACAGCCGTCGCGCTGGTTGGAGCCGGCTGCGGGTACCTCTATGACCTTCGCCTGTCGCGGACGGCCTGGTCGTGGCTGCCGTTCGCCCTCGGGCTGCCCCTCGTCCCGATCTATGCCTGGCTCGGCGCGACGGGGGAGGTGCCGGCGCCGCTCATCCGGCTCGTGCCCATCGGCGTGCTGGCCGGCGCTGGTCTCGCCCTGGCCAACGGGCTCGCCGACATCGAGCGCGACGTGGCGGGCGGGATCGAGACGGCAGCGGTCAAGCTGGGCCGGGGTCGGGCGTGGCTCATCCACGCAGGGCTTCTCATCGCCGCCATCGGACTCGCGCTCGTGTCATTGCCAGCCGGATCCGCCGGAGGTGCTGGATCCGGTGGGGTCCCGTCGCTTGTCGCACTCGTCCTCGGGACGGGGCTGATCGCCGTCGGTCTCGTCGCCGGGCGGGTTGGCGGACCCCGTCGTCGGGAGCGCGCGTGGGAGCTGGAGGCGCTCGGCGTGGCGGCTTTCGGTGCCGGCTGGGTGGCCGCCGTGGCCACCCTGGGCTGACCCGGACCGTACGAATAGGTCAGCGCAGGGGCGCACCAGAGAACCTTCGGACCCCTAACAACGCCCGGTGCCTGCCGTTATTGTCGGTAGATCCTCAGCGATCAAGGTAGGAGCAGCACTCATGAATTCCGTCCTTCCGCGCCACTTCCGTGGGCTCTTCGTGGGCATCCTCACGCTTGGCCTTTCGGCGACCATCGTCTTCGCCGCACAGCCCGCCGGATCGACCCACGGGCTCCAGACAACCGCCAGCGAGGCCGATGGGAGCGAGGCCCCGGACGCGAGCGAAGCGCCCGAGGCCAGCGAGGCACCGGATGCGAGCGAGGCTCCCGACGGGAGCGAGACGCCTGACGGCAGTGAATCGCCGGACGCCAACGGTCCGACCGGCAGCAACGACAACTGCGCCATCGATCCCACGACCCTGACGCTCGAGCAGCTCGCCGTGATGAACCACGGCTCCATCGTCTGCTGGGCAGCCCATCAGCCAACGCCGAGTGGCTACGCCAACCACGGCGAATGGGTCAGCCAGTGGGCACACCTGAAGTTCGACGCGAACGGCCAGCCGATCCTCAAGATCAAGCACGGCAATTCCGCACACCACAAGTAGGCCTCGCCGGGGAAGCAGAACCAAGAAGCCGGCGCCTCTGGCGCCGGCTTCTTCATGCCGGGAGATTGATCGCCGAGTGACCGCCGGGGCTGCTCCGCAGTCGGCGGTCAGGGGCCCTCGCTGCGGACCATGGCAATGGCGTTCTCGAGCCGGAGCTTGGCGATGGTCAGATACTTCGCCAGGTTCGCCCGGTCGACGACCCCGATCGTCGAGACGACGTCGGGAGACCGAAGCACGTCGAGAACGGCCTCCACGGCATCCGCTAGCTGCGCCTTGGCCATGATGAGCGAGTCGTCGCGGAGCGGCGCCGACGCTTTCCGGCGGCCGGTCCAGGCAGCATCGGCCTCGGCTTCCGTCTCGTCGACAGGCTCGGCGACGGCCGTCTCGTCCGTCTCGGCGGGGCCAATCTTCCGCGGGCGTCGGCCCTCGATCTTGTCGCGCAGCTTCAGGAGCGTCAGCTCGCCGCGGGCGACCTGATCCGTCAGGCGCTTCCGCTTCTTCGGGTCCTCGATCTTCATCAGCTCGTATGCGTGGGACAAGGTGTCTTTGCGCAAGGACACCAGCTCGCGAACCTCCGGCGGCGCGTCGGCGAGGCGGAGCCGGTTCTCGAGATAGCCCTTGTCCTTGCCGAGCTTCTGGGCGAGCTTGCGAACCGAGTAGCCATGCTCGTGGACCATGCGGTCGAACATCGCCGCCTCATCGAGCGGCGAGAGGTCCTCGCGCTGGAGGTTCTCGATGATCGAGATCTCGAGGGCCGTGTCGTCGTCGATGTCCTCCACGAGCGCCGGGATGGTTGCCAGGCCGGCGACCTTCGAGGCGCGCCAGCGTCGCTCGCCGGCGATGAGCTGGAACTGGTTTTCGTCGAGCGGACGGACCAGGATCGGCTGGAGGACGCCGTGCTCGCGGATCGACGCGGCCAGCTCCTCGATGGTCGCGGGGTCGATGACCATCCGGGGCTGGTCTGGATTCGGGACGATGTGGTCGACGTCGATCGTTCGGACGCCGCGTGACGAGCGACCCTGGCGGTCGTTCGACAGGAGGCTGACGATGGCAGGGGAGAGCTCGCGCTCCTCCGACAGGCGGCGCGCGGCCGCAGCCCGAAAATCAGTTCTGGCCAAGGTCGACCACCTCCCGGGCAAGCTCGCGATAGGTTCGGGCCGCTTCGGAATGACCGGCGTAGGCGGTGATCGGTCGGCCGACGAGCGGCGCCTCGCCGAGCTTCACCGTCGTCCGGACGATCGAGGTGAAGACATGATGATCACCAACGACTCGAAGCTCATCGAGCATGTCGCGCGCCAGGTTGGTGCGGCCGTCGAAGAAGGTCGGCAGCAGGCCGAGGATCTTGAGCCGGCGATTGAGCTTCAGGCGGATCGCGTTGATCACCTTGACGAGGTTGTTCAGGCCCTTCATCGCGTAGTACTGCGTCTGCACCGGGATGATGACGCCGTCGGCGGCGACGAGCCCGTTGACGGTGAGGAGGCCGAGGTTCGGCGGGCAATCGATCAGCGCGTAGTCGTAGCGCTTTCGAAGGCGGCCATCCAGCGCGTCGCGGAGGAGTGACTCACGGCCGAGCATCGTGAAGAGCTCGCCTTCCGTCGCCGCGAGGTCAATGTGCGACGGCGCGACATCGATTCCCTCTGTTTCGGTGGCACGGATGATCTCGTCGATCGTCGCGCGGCCGACCAGGACATCGGCCATCGACGTCTCGACGGTATTGAGATTGATGCCGAGTCCGGCCGTGAGATTCGCCTGCGGATCCATGTCGATGCACAGGATGCGAAGACCCTCCTCGGCCAATGCCCCCGCGAGGTTGATCGCCGTTGTCGTCTTGCCGACCCCGCCTTTTTGATTCGCGATTGCGATCACGTTGGTCACCGGGGACTCACCTCTGGCTATCGGGCTGGTCTCGTCGCGGCGGCGCGGGACTCCATGCGCATCTGATTCGTGCTGCGGCCGGGGCGTCGATCGTACCCCACGGGGTGTCGAACGGAGGCAACGACTTATCCACAGGATGACCGAGTTGTGCACCGAAGTGTGGATAGCCGGGCAGCCCTGCGACCGTCCGAAACGCCCGTCTGGCGGGGGATTGGCGCGGACTATCATGGCGCCACATTCGCTACGGGGGGCGGGTGTCCTTGCGCAAAGACACATGACCAACGGAGCAAACGTCGTGCCGACGAACGAAGAACGACTCGCGCGCCTGGACCAGATGCGCGCCGAATCGCTGCTCGGTGGCGGACCCGCGCGGGTCGAGCGACAGCATGCGATGGGCAAGCTCACGGCGCGCGAGCGAATCGAGCTGCTCCTCGACCCGGATTCCTTCATCGAGCTTGACGCTTTCGTCACGCACCGCTCGACGGACTTTGGGCTCGCCGATCAGCATCCACTTGGCGATGGAGTTGTGACGGGGCATGGCGCCATCGACGGTCGCTCGGTGTTCGTCTTCAGCCAGGATTTCACTGTCTTCGGCGGCTCGCTCTCGGAGGCGTACGCCGAGAAGATCTGCAAGGTCGTCGACCTCGCGATGAAGGTCGGCGCCCCCGTCGTTGGTTTGAACGACTCCGGCGGCGCGCGAATCCAGGAGGGCGTCGCGTCGCTCGGTGGATACGCCGAGATTTTCCTGCGCAACGTGATGGCGTCTGGTGTCATCCCGCAGATCTCCGTCGTCCTGGGCCCATGCGCCGGGGGAGCGGTCTACTCGCCCGCCATGACCGATTTCACGGTCATGGTCGAAGGGACGAGCTACATGTTCGTGACCGGGCCGAACGTCGTGCGCACCGTGACACACGAGGAGGTCGATTCCGAGTTCCTCGGCGGTGCGATCACGCACACGACAAAGAGTGGCGTCGCGCACCTGGCCGCGCCCGATGAAGCTGGTGCGCTCGGTGCGGCGCGCCGCCTGCTGAGCTTCCTCCCCTCCAACAACCTCGAGCGCTCGCCCATCGTCGAGACGAAGGACCCGCGCGATCGAATGGATGCAGTTCTCGACTCCCTCGTACCAGATGACGCAGCGACGCCATATGACATGCACGAGGTCATCCGGCATGTCGTCGACGAAGGCTCGTTCTTCGAAATCCAGCCTGGCTGGGCGGGCAACATCCTGATCGGCTATGCGCGGCTCGCCGGGCGCGCGATCGGCATCGTCGCGCAGCAGCCGGCTGTGCTGGCCGGGGCGCTCGACATCGACGCGGCTGTGAAGGCCGCCCGATTCGTCCGGACGTGTGATGCCTTCAACGTGCCGATCGTGTCGTTCGTGGATGTTCCCGGATTCCTGCCAGGTGTCGGACAGGAGCATGGCGGGATCATCCGCCACGGCGCGAAGCTCCTGTACGCGTACTGCGAGGCGACCGTCCCGAAGCTCACCGTCATCACGCGAAAGGCCTACGGCGGTGCGTACGACGTCATGAGCAGCAAGCACATCCGCGGTGACATGAACTTCGCCTGGCCAACCGCGGAGATCGCCGTCATGGGCGCCGACGGCGCGGTGGCGATCATCTTCAAGGACGAGATCGCCGCGGCGTCGGACCCGGAGGCGGAGCGCCGGCGTCTCGTGGCGGACTACGAGCTCCAGTTTGCCAATCCTTACATCGCTGCAGCGCGCGGCTACGTCGACGCGGTGATCAAGCCCTCCGAGACTCGACCGCGACTGATTGCCGCGCTCGAGCTGCTCGCCGACAAGCGGGACACGAACCCCAGGAAGAAGCATGGCAACATCCCGCTGTAGCCCGTCTTTGCGCAAAGACGGCGCGCGCCGGTGACGGCAGGACCCCTATTCCGTCGAGTGCTGATCGCCAACCGCGGGGAGATCGCGGTCCGCATCATCCGTGCCTGCCGCGACCTCGGCATCGAAACGGTCGCGGTCTACAGCGATGCGGACGCAGGAGCGGCGCATGTCCGAATGGCCGACGATGCGGTCCGGATCGGGCCGGCGAGTCCCGGGGAGAGTTACCTCCGCATCGTCGCGATCGTCGAAGCTGCCACGACGTCGGGTGCGGATGCCATCCATCCGGGGTATGGCTTTCTGTCGGAGCGCGCCGCGTTCGCCCGGGCTGTGGAGGCGGCCGGCATGGTCTTCATCGGCCCGAGCCCGGATGTCATCGACGCCCTCGGCGACAAGCTGAACGCGCGCCGGCTTGCGCGGGCGGCCGGCGTCGCGTGCGTCCCGGGCACCCTCGAGCCGGCCCCCATCGACCGTCCGGACGCCGTTGACGGGATCGTGGCAATGGCCGCCGAGATCGGATTCCCGTTGCTCGTCAAGGCGGCCGCCGGTGGCGGCGGCCGCGGGATGCGCCGTGTCGAGACGGCAGCCGCGCTCCCGGCCGCGCTCGCGGCGGGCTCGCACGAGGCGCTCAGCGCCTTCGGCGACGGCTCGGTCTACCTGGAGCGGGAGCTCCTCCCGGCCCGCCACATCGAAGTCCAGCTCCTCGGGGATTCGACCGGCCGGGTGATCGCCCTGGGCGAGCGCGACTGCTCCCTCCAGCGGCGCCACCAGAAGCTCGTCGAGGAGGCGCCAGCGCCGGGGCTTGCTCCCGCCGAGCGATCGGCCCTCCATGCCATGGCCATCCGCATCGCGACTGCCGCGCGGCTCACGAACGCCGCGACCTGCGAGTTCCTCCGATCCGAGGACGGGGCGTTCTACTTCCTCGAAGTCAACACCCGGCTCCAGGTCGAGCATGGCGTGACCGAGCTCGTCACGGGCGTCGACATCGTCCGCGAACAGCTCCTCCTCGCGGCCGGGCGGCCACTGTCGGGCGAGGCGATTGCCGCCGCGCAGGCCGCGGCCGAGCCGAACCTCCACGCGATCGAGGTCCGCATCGCGGCGGAGGATCCGGGGCATGACTTCGCGCCGACGCCCGGTCGGATCAGCCACTGGCAGATGCCTGCGGGCCCGGGCGTCCGGGTCGACGCAGCCGTCGGAGCGGGGGAGCGGGTGCCCCCGGAGTACGACAACTTGATCGCCAAGGTCATCGCGGTCGCGCCAGATCGGGACCGCGCCATCGACCGCCTGCGGCGCGCTCTCGACGAGGCGGAGGTCGGCGGGATCCAGACCACGCTGCCATTCCATCGGTTCGTGACCCGGGATGCCTCGTTCCGGGCCGGCGCGTTGAGCACCGGTTGGGTCGAGGAGCACTGGCGGGGCGCGCCTGCCTTCGAGCGAGCCGAGCGGCTCGCTCGGGCGGCGGCCGGGCTCGCGGCGATCTCCGCAGAGGCCGGCAGGACCCACCCGCCTTCGGCGCCGGGGTCCGGTACGAGGCCCTCGGACGGGGCTCGCCGATCCGGCTGGGCCCAGGCCGGCTTTGAGGCGGGCGTGGACCGCTGGCCAGGATGAGCCGCTCGACGGAACGCGCGTCGCGAGCGGCGGGCCCTTTGAGGGGCGCCACGAACGGCCACGAGCCCGTCGACGATCGGCGCCTGGCTGCCGACGCGGCCGGACGGGGACCGAACGCCCGTGCGGTCCGCGTGACCCTCGCGCCGGAGCACGGCCTTGCGCCGGCGATGACCGTCGGGCCGGACGAGGCCGCAATCGACGGCGAGACGTTCCCCGTCAAGCTCCGATGGATCACCCAGGACCAGGCGAGCCTCGAGCCCGAGGGCGTCACGGTCCAGTTCCTCACGCCGACTGGTTCCGGCGCTCGGCAGCCCGGCATCGTCCGGCGCGAGGTGCTCGTGGAGGGTTGGCGGGTCGTGGTCGAGATCGAGCCTGCGGCGCGGGCCGAGCTCCGGGAGCGTGCCAGCCGCGCCGACCCCATGGGGGTTCGCGGCGTCGCGAGCGAGCTGCATGCCATGATCCCGGGGCGCGTGCTGTCGATCGCGGTCGCCGTGGGTGACGCCGTCGAGGCCGGTCAGGCCGTCATGATCATCGAGGCCATGAAGATGCAGAACGAGCTCCGGGTTCCGCGAGCCGGTGTCGTGAGCCGGATCGTCGTGGCGCCGGGCGGTACGGTCGAGGTCGGCGACCTCCTGATCGCCCTCGAGCCACCGCCCTTCCAGGCGGCGAGCAAGGCAGCCACATGACCGAGGATCCCGGGCGCGAGAGGTGGCGGAAGACGACCCGGGCAAAGGCCCTCGAGTCGGCAGCCGAGCGCAAGGAGCGCTTCGAGACGTCCTCGGGGATCGAGATCCGGGACCTCTACACGCCGGCCGACACGGTCGACCTCGACGAGGATCGCGACCTCGGGCGGCCTGGGGAGTTCCCCTACACCCGCGGCGTCCAGCCGACGATGTACCGGAGCCGGCTCTGGACCATGCGCCAGTACGCCGGCTTCGCGAGCGCCGAGGAGACGAACCGCCGCTTCCGGTACCTCCTCGAGCAGGGTCAGACCGGCCTCTCCGTGGCCTTCGACCTGCCGACGCAGATGGGCTTCGACTCGGACGCCCGCGAGGCCGAGGGCGAGGTCGGCCGGGTGGGGGTGCCGATCTCGAGCCTCGCGGATATGGAGACCCTCTTCGACTCGATCCCGCTCGGCGTCGTCTCGACGTCAATGACGATCAACTCGACGGCGGCGATCCTCGTGGCGCTCTATGTGAGCGCCGCTGAGCGGCAGGGCGTCGCCCGCGCCGACGTTTCGGGGACGGTCCAGAACGACATCCTCAAGGAGTACATCGCCCGCGGGACCTGGATCTACCCGCCCGTGCCCTCGATGCGCCTCGTGACCGACATCTTCGAGTTCGGCGCCCGCGAGCTGCCGCGCTGGAACACGATCTCGATCTCTGGCTACCACATGCGCGAGGCGGGGGCGACGGCGGCGCAGGAGCTGGCGTTCACGCTCGCGGACGGCATCGCCTACGTCGAGGCTGCCCTCGAGCGGGGCCTCGACATCGACGCCGTTGCGCCGCGGCTCTCGTTCTTCTTCGCGGCATGGTCGGAGCTCTTCGAGGAGGTCGCGAAGTTCCGGGCCGCCCGCCGGATGTGGGCCCGGATCGTCAGGGAGCGATTCGGATCATCGAACGTGCGTTCGATGGCCTGCCGGTTCCACGTCCAGACGGCGGGCTCCTCGCTGACGGCCCAGTCGGTCGACAACAATGTCGTCCGGACGACGCTCCAGGCGCTCGCGGCCGTGCTCGGCGGCGCCCAGAGCCTCCACACGAACTCCCGGGACGAGGCACTCGCGCTCCCGACGGAGGCCAGTGTGCTCCTGGCGCTCCGGACCCAGCAGATCCTCGCCTACGAGGCCGGCGTAACCGAGACGCCGGATCCGCTCGGCGGGTCGTACTTCGTTGAGTCGCTGACCGACGAGCTCGAAGCCGCCGCGCTCGAATACCTCAACGAGATCGACGCCGCGGGCGGGACCCTCAAGGCCCTCGACGCCGGCTTCCAGCAGCGGGCGATCCAGGAGGCGGCCTACCGGACGCAGCTGGCGGTGGACCGGGGCGACCAGATCGTCGTCGGCGTAAACCGCTTCCGCGACGAGGAGACGCATACGCCGCCGATTCAGCGGATCGATCCAGACGGGGAGCGGCGCCAGGTCGAGGGCGTCCGTCGCGTCCGCGCCGAGCGCGACCCGTCGGCCTGGGCGGCCGCGATCCGGCGGCTCGACGACGCGGCCCGGGGCACGGAGAACCTCCTGCCGCCGATCATCGAGGCGGTCCAGGCGTACGCGACCGTGGGCGAGATCTCGGATCGCCTCCGGGCGGCCTGGGGCGTCCATCGCGAGCTCATCACGGTCTGACCGATGGCGATCCCACCGCCCGGTCGCATCCACCATATCGCGGTCGTGGTCCGCTCGATCGAGGAAAGCGTCGGGCTCTATCGCGACCTGCTCGGGATGCCCGTCGAGGCCGTGACCGATATCCCGTCCGATCGCGTCCGAATTGCGTTTCTCGGGGTCGGCGAGTCGAAGGTCGAGCTGGTCGAGCCCACGGACGACACGACCGGTATCGCCCGCTTCCTGGCCAGGCAGGGCGAGGGCTTCCACCACGTCTGCTTCGAGGTCGGGAACCTGTCCGAGGAGCTCACTCGCCTCGCGATCGAGGGGATCGAATTGATCGACAGCGCGCCCCGGCGCGGGGCGGAGGGACCCGTGGCGTTCCTGCACCCGCGGTCGTGTCACGGCGTGCTGGTGGAGCTGATCGAGGCGCCCGGCGGGCCGTCCTGGCGAGCGCTCGGCTACCGGGCGGGCTGAGCGGCCTCGTTCGGGAGGGGCTCCGCGGCCGGCTTGCGGGCGGTCAACAGGAACAGTGGGTAGGTCCGGCCGTTTCGCGGGATCTCCGCGGCTTGGCCAATCCGGATGTCCTCGAACCCGGCACCGGCGGCCAGGTTCCGCAGGTCCTCCCTGGGGAACCCGTGATGATGGATCCCCTGGGCCGCGGGATCATGGAACGTGCCGTCCTCCGCGTCGAGGTCGGCCATCGCGATCCGGCCGCCCGGGACGAGCACCTGGTTCGTCGCCCGGAGGAGGGCGGCCGTGTCCTTGACGTGGTGGAGCATCAGCTGTGAGATGACGAGGTCGAAGCGCCGCGGCGCCGGCGGCCGCTCGCCGAGGAGGTCGAGGTCCTCGACGCGGACGTTTGTCAGGCCGCGCTGCCGAACCTTCTCCGACGCGACGTCGCGCATGCCGGCCGACGGATCCGAGAGGACGAGCTCGCCGAGGTCCTCGACGAGCGCGAGACCGAGGAGCCCGGTGCCGGCGCCGATCTCGAGGGCCTTCGTGGTGGGCGCCAGCGGGACGGCCGACCGGATGGCCTTCGCGACAGCTGTGGCGGTGGCGATGTGCTCCTCGTTGTCCCACTCGCGAGCCCGCTCGTCGAAGGACGTCATGCGAGCGACCAGGCGAGCAGCACGTCCGAGGACCGGTCCGCGCGCCGGGCGAAGTCCACGATCTCGGCCGCGAGCTTCCGGATCCAGGGCTTCTCCTCCCGCGGCAGCTCGCCGATCTCCTCCTCCACGAGATCGATCCAGCGCCCAGCGATCGCGTCGATCTGGGCATCGTCGGTCCGCGCGATCGCGGTGATCCAGGCCGGGTCGATCCGTTCGATCGTCGTGCCCGCCTGGTCGGCGGGTCCGCCCAACTCGCTCCGCGCGTCGATGAAGTCCCGCGGCTGGGAGCGTCCGGTCACGGCTCGCATCGCCTCGCTGTAGAGATCGAGCCATGTTGGGTCCAGGACGCCGCCGAGCGAGAGGTGGGCCGGGAACCGGGCCCGGTCGTCGAGCCCCGCGCGGTCGTCGACGGCGATCGCGACGAGGATGTCGCGGCTGTCGCCGGCCACGAGCTCCATCCGGAACGGCATCAGCCGGCTGCCTTGCCACTCTGGGCCAGCGCTTCGGCGTAATCCATCATGTCGAGGTCGCCGGGCGACCGGCCGGCCTCCGTGAGGAGCGCAGCCGCCTCGCTTCGATGCTGCGTGCCGTGATTCATCACGTGGGCGAGGAGCTGCCACATCGGGACGTCGTCGTAGGTCTTGAGCAGCGCGTTGTCGTCCAGGGTCCCGAGCCAGGCGTCCCAGCCCGCCCACTCGGCTTCCCAGGTCGCGACGAGCGCCGCAGGCGACGGCAGCGACCCTCGCTCGGGGCGCGGACCGTCACCCGCCGCGAGCGACAGGCCGTGCCGCCAGCGCTGCATCGCGCCGAGGTGATGGACGAGGATCCCGCCGAGCCCCCGGTCGCCGATCGCGTTCGGCGTCGACCAGAGCCCATCGTCGACGCCGTCGATGACGGCGAGGATCCGGCGGGTCGCCCAGCGGTCGTAGCCGGTGAGGTACCGGATGTCGTCGAGTCGCATCCTCTGGGCCTCCTAGCCGCGATGCCCCGCGGCCCGAAGCAGGGCCGGGATCTCGGTCGGGGAGCCGGCGACCGCGAACCCGGCCGCCTCGAGCGCGGCGACCTTCGACGCCGCGGTCCCAGCTCCGCCCGAGATGATCGCGCCCGCGTGGCCCATGCGCTTGCCCTCGGGCGCCGTCCGGCCGGCGATGAACGCGGCCTTCGGGACGTCGCGCAGGTGCTCGGCGGCCCATGCCGCGGCCTCCTCCTCGGCCGCGCCGCCGATCTCGCCGATCAGGACGATCGCATCGGTCTCCGGATCGGCTGCAAAGAGCTGAAGCACGTCGAGGAAGGACGTGCCGATGATCGGGTCGCCGCCGATCCCGACGCAGGTCGACTGGCCGACACCGGCATCAGACATCGCCTGGACGGCCTCATACGTCAGGGTTCCGGAACGCGAGACGACGCCCACGGAGCCTTCGCGATGGACCGAGCCCGGGATGATTCCAACCTTCGCCCGGCCGGGCGACGTCGCGCCGGGACAGTTCGGGCCGATGAGCCGCGCTCCGGCTCGCCGGACGGCTTCGACGACCGGCACCATGTCGAGCGTCGGGATGCCCTCCGTGATGCAGAAGATCGTCGCGATCCCGGCGGCGACGGCCTCGAGGATCGCGTCCGGTGCCCCCGGCCCCGGCACGAAGATGCAGGTTGCGTTCGCGCCGGTCTCGGCAACCGCTTCCGCGACGGTGTTGAAGACCGGCACGCTGCCGTCGAGCGCCCCCTGGCCGCCCTTGCCGGGCGTCATGCCGGCGACGATCCGGGTCCCATACTCCTGCATCGCCCGGGCATGGAAATCGCCTTCGCGGCCGGTGATGCCCTGGACCAGGAGCCGCGTCTCGCGGCCGATCAGGATGCTCACCGGCGCGACGCCGCGACGGCCAGCTCGGCCGCCTCATCGAGCGAGCTCGCGGTCTTGAAGTGGGCGGCCTCGAGGAGCGTCGCGGCCTCGGCCGCGTTGGTCCCGACGATCCGGACGACCATCGGCACGTCGCGCTCCTGCTGGCCGCGGGCCTCGATGAGGCCACGGGCGACCTCGTCGCCGCGGGTGATGCCGCCGAAGATGTTCACGAGGATGGCACTGACCTTCGGGTCGGCCAGGATCAGGCGCATTGCCGCCGCGACCTTGTCGGCCTTTGCCCCGCCACCGATGTCGAGGAAGTTCGCCGGCTCGCCACCGGCCCGCTTCACGAGATCCATCGTCGTCATCGCCAGGCCGGCGCCGTTGACCATGCAGCCGATCGTCCCGTCGAGGCGGATGAAGCTGATCCCGGCCTGACGCGCCTCGGCATCGGCCGGATCCTCCTCGTCGGGGTCGCGGAGCTGCTCGAGCTCCGGGTGGCGATACAGCGCCGAGTCGTCAATGGTGACCTTCGCGTCGAGGCAGACGAGCCGTTCCGAAGGCGTCCCGTCCGCACCTGCCTCGCGGACGATCGCGAGCGGGTTGATCTCGACCAGGTCGGCGTCGTTGGCGAGCATCGTGGCGACGAGGCCCTTCGCGATCGCGACCGAGGACTTGAGATGGCCGCCCAGGCCCATCCGGAACGCGAGGTCGCGAGCCTGCCAGTCCTGGAGCCCGAGCAGGGGATCCGCGTGGATCGTGAGGATCGCCTCGGGTCGCTCGGCGGCGACCTGCTCGATCTCCACGCCACCCTCGGAGGAGCCCATCAGCAGGATCCGCCGCGCGGCGCGGTCGAGGGCCGCCGCGAGGTAGTACTCCTTCACGATGTCGGCCGCGGCCGCGACGAGCACCTTCCGGACGACGATGCCCTTGATCGACATGCCCAGGATCGCCGCGGCGACGGCCTCGGCCTCCTCGGGCGACCCGGCGAGCTTCACGCCGCCGGCCTTGCCGCGGCCACCGACGAGGACCTGGGCCTTGATGACGACCTGTTCGGCGCCGGCGAGCATTCGCTCTGCGGCCGCGCGCGCTTCGGGAACGGTCCGCGCGACCTCCCACGGCGGGACCGGCAGGCCCTGCGCCAGCAGGAGCTTCTTCGCGTCGGCTTCCTGGATCTTCACGCGGCAGGATGCGACCTCTGGCGGCAAACGGGTCCCGAATGGTAGCGCCGGCCCCGCCCGAGCGGACCCGGGCTCGCCGCTAGAATGGCCGCATGGCCCATCGTGTCACCCTGATCCCCGGCGACGGCATCGGCCCGGAGCTGGCGGAGGCGACCCGTCGCGTCCTCGACGCCTCGGGCGTCGAGTTCGAATGGGAGGTCGTCGAGGCCGGCGAGGCGACGATCCCCGAGTACGGCACACCCCTTCCCGAGCACGTGCTCGACTCGATCCGGCGCAACAAGATCGCGCTCAAGGGTCCGATCACGACCCCCGTCGGGGAGGGCTTCCGCAGCGTCAACGTGACGCTCCGCCAGACGCTGAACCTCTACGCGAACCTCCGGCCGGCGCGGTCCATCAAGGGCCTCGAGACCCGCTACGACGACGTCGACCTCGTCATCGTCCGCGAGAACACGGAGGATCTCTACGGCGGCATCGAGCACATGGTCGGTCCTGATGCCGCCGAGAGCATCAAGATCATCACTCGTGCCGCCTCGGAGCGAATCGCGCGGTTCGCGTTCGAGTACGCCGTCGCGAACGGCCGCCGGAAGGTCACCGCGGTCCACAAGGCCAACATCATGAAGCTGTCGGACGGGCTCTTCCTCGAGTCGTGCCGGACGATCGCGGCGGACTACGCGGGTCGGATCGAGTTCGAGGACCGGATCGTCGACAACATGTGCCTGCAGCTCGTCCAGAAACCGGACCTGTATGACGTCCTCGTGCTGCCGAACCTCTACGGCGACATCGTGAGCGACCTCTGCGCCGGTCTGGTGGGCGGGCTGGGCGTCGCGCCGGGGGCGAACATCGGGGAGGACGGAGCGGTCTTCGAGGCGGTCCACGGATCGGCCCCGAAGTACGCCGGCCAGAACAAGGCGAACCCGACGGCACTCATGCTCTCGGGGGTCCTGATGCTCCGACACCTCGGCTATCCGGCGGTCGCGGATCGCGTTGAGACGACGATTCGCGACGTCATCGCGGATGGCCGGGCGACCACGCCGGACCTCGGGGGAGCGGGCAGCACGAGTGGCTTCGCCGACGCGGTCATCGAGCGGCTCGGGGCCGCCGCGATGGCACCCGCGCGATGACGGCCCGGCCGGAAGCGCTCGGCGTTCCCGGCAAGCCGCGGGGGACGGCCGCGCAGGGCGTCTTCAAGACGCGTCGCCGCGACCGCTGGGCTGCCGCCCCGTCGGTGCAGGGCGTCCTCTTCACCATCTGCGCGACCTACCTGTTCGTCAGCGGCCTGCTCTGGACGCCGATCTTCGGGACGCCGTACCAGGTCGACGGCTACCTCTCGCCGCTGTTCTCGCCGCTGATCATCCTGCCCTTCCTGCCGAGCTGGTTCAGTCCCGCGATCCTCATCCTGTGGATCCCGCTCGGCTTCCGGGCCACGTGCTACTACTACCGCAAGGCCTACTACCGGTTCTACTTCGCCGATCCGCCCGGCTGCGCGGTCGGTGAGCCGACGATCCATCGGAAGTACGCGATGGAGACAGCCTTCCCCTTCATCCTCCAGAACATCCACCGCTACTTCCTGTACCTCGCGTTCTTCCCGCTGTTCTTCCTGTGGGTCGACGCCTTCCAGGCATTCGTGCCCGCCGCCGGGCCTGCCCGACTCGGCCTCGGGGGGGTCCTGTTCCTGGCCAACGTCACGCTGCTCACCGGCTACTCGCTCTCGTGCCACTCACTGCGCCACATCGTGGGTGGGCGTCTCGACTGCTTCTCCTGCACGCGCGCCCAGCGGGTTCGATACGGACTCTGGCAGCGCCTGACCGGCCTGAACCGCCATCACATGGCATGGGCCTGGGCGAGCCTCATCACGGTCACGCTCGCGGACGTCTACGTGCGAGCCCTGGCGCTGGGGCTCTTCGTCGACCCGGCCCTCAGGTAGCGGGCAGAGTCGCCGTACATGCTGCTCGCCAACCGGCCCGATGGGCCGATCGAGACCCACCCGGTCGACGTCCTCGTCGTGGGCGCGGGCGGCGCCGGCCTGCGTGCCGCGATCGCAGCCCGCGATTCGGGTGCGAGCGTCGCCCTCGTCTGCAAGTCGCTCCTCGGGAAGGCCCACACGGTGATGGCCGAAGGCGGGGTGGCCGCGGCACTCGCTCACGTGGCCCCCGACGACACGTGGCAGATCCACTTCCGCGACACGATGGTCGGGGGCAAGCTCCTCAACAACCCGCGGATGGCCCAGCTCCATGCGCTCGAGGCGCCCGACCGGGTCCGCGAGCTCGAGAAATGGGGCGCCGTGTTCGACCGGACCGAGGACGGCCGGATCCTCCAGCGGCCGTTCGGCGGGCATACCCATCCCAGGCTCGCCCACGTCGGTGATCGGACGGGCCTCGAGATGATTCGGACCCTCCAGGACCGCGCGGTCGGTGCCGGGATCGACGTCTATATGGAGTGCACGATCACGCACCTGACGACCGGACCCGAGCGAGTCACCGGCGCCTTCGGCTACTGGCGCACGACCGGCCGGCCGATCCTGTTCCCCGCCAAAGCGACCGTCCTCGCGACCGGCGGGATCGGCAAGGCCTACGAGGTGACCTCGAACTCCTGGGAGTACAGCGGCGACGGCCAGGCGCTGGCCTACGAAGCCGGCGCCGAGCTCATCGACATGGAGTTCGTCCAGTTCCACCCGACCGGGATGGTCTGGCCGCCAGGCGTTCGCGGGCTGCTCGTCACCGAAGCCGTCCGGGGCGAGGGCGGGATCCTCCGGAACAAGGACGGCGAGCGGTTCATGTGGAAGTATCTGCCGGAGGACCGCCGCGGCGAGTACGCGGCGTCGGACGCGGAGGCCACGACCTGGGTGACCGCGCTATCCCAGGGCAAGCAGACGGACGCGCGCCGGCCGCCGGAGCTCTCGACCCGCGACAACGTCGCGAGGGCGATCTACACCGAGGTGCGGGAGGGCCGCGGCTCGCCCCACGGCGGCGTCTTCCTCGACATCAGCTATCTTCCGCCGGATCACGTCCGGCGGAAGCTGCCCTCGATGTACGAGCAGTTCAAGGAGCTCGCCGACGTCGACATCACGAAGGCAGCGATGGAGGTCGGGCCGACGACCCATTACGTGATGGGCGGCATTCGCGTCGACGCGGACACGGGCGCGACGACGAAGCCCGGACTCTTCGCGGTCGGCGAGGTCAGCGGCGGGATGCACGGCGCGAACCGCCTCGGGGGCAACTCGCTGTCCGACCTGCTCGTATTCGGCTTGCGGACCGGGGAGGGCGCTGCGGCGTTCGCGGCGGGCCTCGGGGGCGAGTCGTACGTCGATCCGGTGCAGGTCGCCGAGGCGGGCCGGGCGCTCGCGGCGCCGCTCGAGCGTGAGGGCGGCGAGGACCCGTACGCCATCCAGCGCGATCTCCAGTCGGTGATGCAGCGGCTGGTCGGGATCTTCCGCCTGGAGGCCGACCTCGACGAGGCCATCGTCGAGCTCGAGGCGCTCCGCGCCCGGTGGGCGAACGTCGCGGTCGGCGGCGGGCGGGCGTACAACCCCGGCTGGAACCTCGTGTTCGAGGTCGGCAACCTCCTGACCGTCTCGGAGGCGATCACCCGCAGCGCGCGGCATCGGACGGAAAGCCGCGGCGCCCACAGCCGGCTCGACCACCCGGACACCGACGACGCCAACTGGGGCAATCGGAATACCGTTATCCGGCACGGCAGGAACGACCGCATGGAGGTCCGCACGACCGCATTGCCGGCGATGCCGGCGGCGTTGCGCGAGCTCCTCAGCGCCGCGCACTGAGACAGGGAGAACGATGGCCGAAGCACAGCTCCGAGTCTTCCGCGGGACGCCCGAAACGCCCGGCCGCTTCGAGGACTTCACGGTGCCGGTCGAGGAGGGGATGGTCGTTCTCGACGCGCTCCACTGGATCCAGGGCCATGAAGCCCCGGACCTCGCCGTGCGCTGGAACTGCAAGGCCGCTAAGTGTGGATCGTGCAGCGCCGAGGTCGACGGCCGGCCGAGCCTGACCTGCAAGACCCGCCTGTCCGACTTCGACCTCGACGAGCCGATCACCGTCGAGCCGATGCGGGCGTTCCCGCTCATTCGGGACCTCGTCACCGACGTGTCCTGGAACTACGCGGTGAACAAGACGATCGAGCCGTTCAGCCCGCCGGACGACGTCCCCCAGGAGGAATGGCGCTGGCAGCAGCGGGACATCGAGCGCGTCCAGGAGTACCGGAAGTGCATCGAGTGCTTCCTCTGCCAGGACGTGTGCCACGTGCTGCGGAACCACGAGACCGAGCGGCCGTTCATGGGCCCCCGCTACCTCGTGCGAGTCGCGGGCCTCGAGCTCCATCCGATCGACCAGGCCGATCGCCGCTCCTACCTGAAGGACGAGGGCGGGATCGGCTACTGCAACATCACGAAGTGCTGCACCGAGGTCTGCCCGGAGCACATCAAGATCACCGACAACGCCATCATCCCGCTCAAGGAGCGCGTGGCGGACGAGTTCTACGACCCGCTCCAGTGGGCGTGGCGGAAGCTGCGCGGCAACGCACCGGAGTCGAGTGCCGGAACGATGCTCCCGGTCCTGCCGCACGCCGATCCCGCTCCGGTCGCGTCAGCGACACCTCCGGCTGGGGAAGCCGAGCCGGGTGTCGGTCCAGCCGACGACGCCGGAGGCGGTTGAACCGCCCAATGGGCGGCGAGTCTCGGCCGCTGACCCTGGGTTTCGATGAGCCTGCCGCCGACGGTGGATCCGCTACTGGGTTCGTGGTCCGGACCGATGGCGCCGCGCGAGGGAACCCCGGGCCGGCCTCGGCCGGAGCCGCCCTCATCGCGCTCGATCGGGCGGATGCCCGCGACCCGCGCGCTCGCCCGGACGCGACGATCTCCGACTACCTGGGCATCCAGACGAACAATGTCGCGGAGTACACGGGCGTCATGCGAGCGGTCCGGCTTGCCACCGAGCTCGGCGCCCGGCGCGTCGAGCTGCTGCTCGACTCGAACCTGATCGTCGAGCAGCTCCACGGGAGGTGGCGGGTCAAGGACGCGAAGCTCAAGCCGCTCTGGGCCGACACGCTGCGGACGCTTCGCGAGTTCCCGGGCGGGTGGACGGCCGCTCATGTGCCGCGGGCCCAGAACTCACTCGCCGACGCGCTCGCGAACGAGGCGATCGACCGGGTGATGGCCGGGGGGCCCGAATCGGTCGTTCGCCGGCCGCGGTGACATGGCACAGCCGTCGAGGGCCCGAAGCCGTCGGGTACTATTCCGTGGTCAGCGAGCCGGCCGGATGGCCGCGCGTCGCCGGGGCAACCCGTCGGCGTGAGGAAAGTCCGAGCTCCACAGCGCAGGGTAGCGGGCAACTCCCGTCCGCCGCGAGGCGAGGACCAGCGCCACAGTGACGATGCCGCCATCGGGCTTGGGCCCGGAGACGGAGTGAAACGCGGCAAGCTCTACCCGGAGCAAGGCCAAATAGGAGGGCGCAACCCGGTTCGCCGGGGGAGAGGCGCGCTGCCCAGCCCTCGGGTCGGCCGCATGAGCCGTCGGGTGACCGACGGCCGACAGATGGATGGCCATCCCCGCGCGGCGCCTTCGGGCGTCGAGCGGGACAGAACTCGGCTTACAGGCCGGCTCGTTGACAGAGCAGCATTGAGGAGGTCGCCGTGATGGAGTACCAAGCGCTCCGACTCGTCCATCGCCACGGAGACGACTGGGTGCCGATGGATCGGCGGGACATGGACGAAGTCGCCCAGCACGACATCGAGCGATCGCTCCTCCGGGGTGCGCAGGTCTACGGCTGCGCGTCGTGCGACGAGGAGGTCGCCGTCCAGATCGACCACTCCCGCCTGGCGGACACCGAGCCGCAGTGAGGGCTTGGCGCTAGTCCTCGTCCGGCCGGAAGATGTGCGCCGCCGTGCAGGCGTTGCACACCGGCATCGCGGAGTCGAGGTCACCGAGGGGGATCGGCAGCTTCCGATCGGGATACAGGCACTCGACGTCGTAGACGCGGTCGCCCTTCATCTCGACGCGGATGAGGCGCCGGAACGTGCAGCGCCTGATCCGGTGCGGCGCAAGATGCGACGGATCCGGCGGGGCGACGGTCTCGACGGAGAGCGGCAGGGCCATCGTTGGGGTACGCGCCTCGATCGCTGGGCCTCCCTCGATCGGCTCGTACCGAGCGAGGACCGGCGCAGCCTAGCACCCGTCTTCCCGGCACGACTAGGAAGAAAAGGTACTAGAGTCTGCGGCCATCCGAGAGAAGTGGAGGATGCGTGGAGGCGCCCAGCACACCGTCCGGTCGCCGGACGCTGACCCCGGCCGTGCTCCTCGCCGTGATCTTCACCACGGCCTGCGCGCTCGCCTCGGTGGCCTTCGTCGCGGCCCGCGG
>DAINSJ010000009.1:0-20943 GCA_036741375.1 Candidatus Limnocylindrales bacterium | reverse complement strand
ACGCGTTGTGCCGACCGCTGCCGCTCCAGGAGCGCCTGCCGATCCTCATCGGCGGGTCCGGCCGGCAGAAGACTCTCCGAACCGCCGCTCGACACGCGGACCTCTGGAACGGCTATGGCGAGCCCTCGCTGATCGCAGAGGTCTCGGCCGTGCTCGAGGAGCGTTGCGCCGAGATCGGCCGGGACTTCGGCGAGATTCGGCGGACCGTCACGATGGACATCGCCATCCGCGACACCAGGGCCGAAGCCACTGCCGTCCATGGCGCGGTTGCCCGGGCGCAAGGGATCGGCGGAACCCACGAGCCGGGCGACATCGAACACGGGCTGAACGCCGGCGGTCCGGCCGAGGCGGTTGCCTCGTACGTGAATGAGTTCGCGGCAATCGGGGTCCACGAAGTCATCTGGGTGTTCCGATCGCCATTCGATGTCGAGACGATCTCCCGCCTCGGCGAGGTCCGATCCGCGCTGGTCTGACGGCGAGGTCAGACCTTGAGCATCACGTGCTTGACGACGGTGTAGTCCTCGATCGCGTACATCGACTGGTCCTTGCCGTAGCCCGACTCCTTGAAGCCGCCGTGCGGCATCTCGGACACGAGCGTGAAGTGGTCGTTGATCCAGACTGTGCCGAACTGGATCGCCTTCGCGACCCGCATCGCCCGGCCGATATCGGCCGTCCAGACGGACGCGGCCAACCCGAACCGCACGTCATTCGCCCACGCGATCGCCTGGTCTTCATCGCTGAACCGCTGGACCGTGACGACGGGGCCGAAGACTTCGTCCTGCACGATCTCGGAGTCCTGCTGCGGCCCCGCGATGACCGTCGGCTCGAAGTACGAGCCCGGCCGGTCGGGCCGGTGGCCGCCGGCCACGATCTCGGCGCCCTTCTTCGAGCGCTCGACCATGCCCTCGACCTTGTCGGCCTGGGACTTCGCGATGAGCGAGCCCATCTCGATGTCGTCGCCCTCGGCCGGGTCGCCCCACTTGATCGTCTTGACCTGGTCGGCCAGGTCCGACACGAAGCGGTCGTAGATCTTGGGCCCGGTGATCACGCGGCACGGCGCCGTGCAGTCCTGGCCCGCGTTCCAGTACGAGAACACCTTGAGGTTCTCGATGACCGCGTCGAGGTCGGCGTCGTCGAACACGACGACAGGCGCCTTCCCGCCGAGCTCGAGGTGGAGGCGCTTCACCCGCTCGGCCGCGACCTTCGCGATGCGCTTGCCGGTGTCCGTGTCGCCGGTGACCGAGATCATCCCGATCTTCGGGTGGCCGACGAGCGCGTCGCCGATCGCGGCGCCCGTGCCCGTGATCACGTTGAGCACGCCGGGCGGGAAGATCTCGGCCGCGATCTCGCCGAGGATCAGCGCGGTGAGCGGCGTCCTCGCGGACGGCTTCAGGACGACGGTATTGCCGGCCATGAGCGCCGGCCCGATCTTCCAGCCGGCCATCATGATCGGGTAGTTCCAAGGGGCGATCGAGGCGACGACGCCGACCGGCTCACGCCGGATCAAGCTCGTGTGGCCGGCGATGTACTCGTTCGCGGCCTTGCCTTCCAGCACGCGACCGGCGCCGGCGAAGAACCGCAGGTTATCGACGACGACCGGGACCTCGTCGATCGCAACGCCCACCGGCTTGCCGGCGTTCTGGCTCTCGAGCCGGCCGATCTCGTCCGCGCGAGCCTCGATCGCGTCGGCCAGCTTCAGCATCAGGAGGCTGCGGTCCTGGGGCGTGGTGTGCTGCCACGTCTCGAACGCTTTCGCGGCGGCGTTGGCCGCCCGATCGACGTCCTCGGCGTCCGAGGCCGGCACGCGGGCGATCACCTGGCCGTTGGCCGGGTTCTCGACGTCGAGCAGCTTCCCGCTCACGCTGTCGACCCATTGCCCATCGATGAGCTGCTGGCGCGTCGCCACCTGCTCCAGTACGTCGGTCATCGCAGCCACCTCATGGCTCGCGGCTCGGGTTCGTGACCGTCAGGGAACCGTCACCGCGGCGCTGTAGACGTCGAATCGATGGAGCGTCCCATCGGGGTTGTTGCCGGTGCTGTTCGAATTGTCGGCCCACGCGGGATGGATGACGCCGCCGGCGAAGCCGAGACCCGTGTAATCGCCATAGTCGATGCCGTTATGGGCATCGGCCGCGTTGGATGTGCCGGCGCTCACCTGGACGTTCGCCGAGAACGTCGCGCCGGCGTCGCTGCTGACCGCCACGAAGTACTGGGCGTCGTCGTTGGGGATGCCGTTGGTGTCGCCGGACCCGCCCAGTCCCAGGTCGTTTCGCGAGTCGTGGAAGCCCACTGCGATCTTGCCGGTCGACTGATCGATGGCGATGTGCGGGTTGAACTGGCTGTTCGTCCCGGCGTCGTCATTGACACGGAGCGGATTCGTCCACGACGCCCCGTCGTTGTCCGAGTACCGGACGAAGATGTTCGTGTCGCCGCTCTCGTCCGGCTGTTCGTCCGTGTAGAGCAGGTACAGGCGGCCGTCATGGGCGCCGCCCGTACGGTCGTAGGCGAGACCCGCCTCGGCGTCGACGGAGCGATGCGACTGCGGCGGGATGTAATCGAAGCCACCGACGTTCGAGGCTGTCGCAGCCCGCGCAGCTCCGAAGCCGGTCGCTCCGAAGCCGTCGGGATCGAGGTTCGTCCAGATCGTGACCGGACCCTGGCCGCCCGTGCCGTCCTGGTACGTGACGACGACCTGGCCGGTGTCGCCGACGACGATGTCGCCGAAGCTGCCGGGTTTCGAGCCGGGGACGCCGTGAGACGGGCTCAGCGATCCGAACTCGCCGAGACCGGTCACCGGGAGACCCCGTACCTGCAGCAGCTGACCGCCCTGGGAAAACATCTTGTAGACGAACCAGGTCCCGCCGGGACCCGTCGCGAGGCTCGGCTGATCGACGCCGGCGCCCCATTTCTTGCCGTTCGACTGCGGACCGCTATGGTCGGTGTGGTCGATCGCGCCGAGGTACTGCATCGTCGTCCCGCCGTCGATGCTGTAGGCGACCTGGACCTTCTTCGCCCTGGAATCCAGATAGACCAGGAAGTAGTTGCCGAACTGGTCGAAGCTGGCGTTCGGGTCGCAGCACGCGACGCCGAGCCCGTCGCTACCGTCGGCGATCATCCGTGAGGTCCAGGTCGTGCCGCCGTCGAACGTCACGGCCTCCATGAGCGCGTCGGCGACGGCGAAGTTCGAGACGACGACGACGTTCGAAGGATTGGTGGGGTTGACCGCGACGGTCGTCTCGCTCTCGTTGTCGGCGAAGCCGCTGATGTCGACGTTCGGGCCGACGGTGAGCGGGGTCACCGCGAGAACGTTCGAGAACGGGGCCACCGCGACGATGAAGGCGATTGCCAGGGCCGGCGCGACGCGCCGCGGACGCAGGTGGATCACGGGTGTTCCTCCTCGATCGGTCGAGCGATCAAATGATGGCAGATCGCCACCGGTCCGTCTCGAACGGACCAACCGCGATCAGCGAGCGGCGCTCCGGGCGCGGCGCCGAGCGGCCACCGCCCACGGCACGATCGCCCGCTCGAGCCGGCCCACGAGCGCGAAGAGGATCACCGAGATCACGAGCACGATGAGCACCGCCCCGAACACGAGATCGATCCGGAAGCTCTTCTGGGACGTCAGGATCCAGATCCCGAGCCCGTCGAACGCGCCGACGTATTCCGCGTAGACGGCGCCGAGGACCGCGTACGTCGTCGCGATCCGGAGGCCGGTGAAGAACGACGGGAGCGCGGCCGGGAATCGCAGCTTCGCCAACGCCTGGCGCTCGGTCGCGCCGTAGGTCCGAAGGAGGTCGGCGGCCTCGGGCTGGACCCCGGCGAAGCCGTCGAGCAGGCCGACGACCATCGGGAAGAACGTCAGCAGGACGATGACGATGGCCTTTGGGAGGAGCCCGAAGCCGAACCAGAGGACGAGAATCGGCGCCACGACCAGGATCGGCACGGCCTGGCTGCCGACGAGCAGCGGGTAAAGGGCCCGCCGAACCGCGGGAGCGAGGTCCATCGCCACAGCCGCTCCGAGCGCGAGCACCAGTGAGGAACCGAATCCGACGACCGTCTCGCCGAGCGTGACGAGCGTGTGGTGCATGGCGGCGTCGCGCTGGTCCCAGAGCGCGGACAGGATCCGCGTCGGCGCCGGGAGCACAAATGAGCCCGCGCCCGCGATCCGCGCATACAGCTCCCAGGCCGCAACGACGATCGCGACCAGCGCAAGCGACGGGAGGAGGCGCCTCGTCAGGGCAGGAACTCGTTCGTGAAGAGCGAGGCGTAGTCCGGCGCCGACGCGAGTGGCTTCCCGTCCGGTCCCGCCAACAGCCCCTGGTCGAACAGGAACTTCGAGTAGCCGGTCCACTCCTCGAGGGTCTGCGGCCCGACCACCCCGCTCGAGTCGACGTAGTAGCGGCCGGTCGAGAGGAAGCGCGCCGAGTCCAGCGGCAACTTCGGGTTGGCGTCGAAGACCCCTGGGTTCGCGGCGATCAGGATCGCGGCGGCGTCATCCGGGTGGTCGGCCGCGTACTGGAAGCCCTGGACCGTCGCGCCGACGAACCGCTTCGCGAGGTCCGGGTGGGCTCCGAGCCAGTCGTTCGAGCAGGCCAGCACGACCTGGTAGAAGTCCGGGAAGCCGTAGTCCTGGAATCTGAAGTAGCGAAGATCGATCCCACGCTCGGTCGCCTCGACCCCTTCCCACGCCGTGAACGGAATCGTGAAGTCCGCCTTGTGGGAGTAGAGCGCCTCGTACGCCGTGCTGTCCGCGGTGACCGTCCTGAAGGTCCCGGTGCCACCGTCGGCCTTGATGACGGCCTTGAGCGTCGGCAGCTCGTTCGGATAGCCGAATCCGGCGTACGTCTTGCCGTCCAGCTCGCGCGGCCGGGTGATCCCCGAGTCCGCGAGCACGGCGACGGCCGAAGCCGTGTGCTGGAGGATCGCCATGACGCTCTTGATCTTGACGCCGGCCACGACCGCGAACGTGAGCGAATCCTGGAAGCTGATCCCGCAGTCGGCCTGGCCCGCGCCCATCAGCGTCTCCGGGGCCGTGTTGTTGTACGGCAGGATCTCGAGCTTGACGCCCGCCTGGACGTACCAGCCATTCGTCTGGGCCACGTAGAACCCGGTGTGGTCGGTGTTCGGGGTCCAGTCGAGCGCCAGCCGCACGGCCTCGGGCGGCCCGATCGTCGGTGGCGGCGTCTCGGCCCCCGATACTGACCCGGAGCCCGATGGGCTGCCGATTGGACTTGGTGTTCCGCCGCCGCTGCAGGCTGCCAGCGCCAAGGCGAGGACAACCGAGACCGACGGGAATCGGTGGGATCGGCGACGGGACTGGATCACGGAGACCTCGATAACGACTGATGCGGCCGCCCGAGGGGGGCAGCATTCGAGTCGATCGGGCCTGCTTCCTTCGCCGGTATGAGCCGGATCAGGTTCGGCGGGTCTGTGGCCTGCGCCACACTCTCAGCGCGTTCGCGCTCCCCGGAGGCGGTCTTTAGTTGTGCCGACCATCCTAGACCGCCGAGCGGATCCACGCGACGACCGCATCGAGCACGCGATCGCGGTCCGGCTCGTTGTGCGTCTCGTGGCGGAGGCCTTCGAACACCTGCCGCGTCACGCCTCGCCGGCCTTCGAAGACAGCGCTCGTCGCCGTCGGGACAAGGGCATCGTCGCCGCCGTGGATCACGAGGGTCGGGATCGAGAGGCGATCAAGGGCGGCGGCGACCCGTCGCTGCTCGGCGAACGCGAGAACGCCGAACCGTGCGGTCGAGGCGTGAACGTTCAGCGGATCCGCGAAGTAGTCGACCCCGACCGCAGGGTCGCGCGACAGTTGGCTGCCGCTCAGCCGGTTCGGGATGCTGATCCGCGGCGCGATCCGGCCGACGAGCGCGACCAGCGCGCGCTGCCACGCGGGGATGTCGGCGCTGATCGCCGGCGCGGAGAGGACCAGGAGATCCGGTTCCGAGCGCCCGTCGAGGACGTAGCCGAGGCACACGAGACCACCGAGGGAGTGGCCGTACAGGACGAGGCGTCGTTCCGGCGCCGCGGCGCGAAGGGCCGTGATCCGCTCCTCGAGGTCGTCGTGGAGCTCGGACCATCGGTTCACCCACACTCGCGGACCGCCGGACGCGCCGAAGCCGCGAAGGTCGATGGCGTGGGTCTCGATCCCGGCGGCCGCGAAGCGCGCGCCGACGTGCTCGTACCGGCCGGAATGCTCGGCGAGCCCATGGACCAGCAGGAGCGAGGCCCACGGCTCCCCCGCCTCGACACGCCACTCGCGGACCAACAGCGGGATGCCGTCGCGCGCGTTGACGTGCCGGGTGGTCGAGGTCACGCAGCGAGCGTAGTGCGCGGCCGTTCGCCGCGCGGCGCGCATGACGCCGGCACGAGACCGCCACGCTATTTCCGGCAATTTCTACTCAGGCGGGCGTTGGGCGAGGGATTTTTGCCATATCCGCCGTGCTGCGACCATCTGCCACTCGTTCAGGCCCAGACCGGTGCCGCTCACGTTCAGGGGCGGCATTTGCTGCGGGTATCGGCTGACCAAGTCCCGTGTGATTGGAATTTGACATTTCTTCGGCGAGTTCGGCGCTTCGCGACTGCGATGATCCTGGGCCCGGTACGATCAGAGGCGTGGCTGCGCGGTCGGGTCCCTGGATCGAGCTTGGCGATCGGGTGTTCACGCGCCGGTATGCGGCGCTGGACCAGCAGATCGGGCTGATCCTCGGCGCCGGCGAAACGCTCGTCATCGACACGCGGAGCTCCCATCGGCAGGCTCGGGAGATCCTCGAGGACATTCGCGAGCTGACGACTGATCCGGTCGGTGTCGTGGTCGACACGCACTGGCACGCCGATCACACGTTCGGCAACCACGTCTTCCGGCCCGCGACGATCTGGGGCCACGAGCGTTGCGGGCCGCGCCTACTGGAGTTCGGCGAGCGCAACCGCGCGGCCATCGCGGAGGGGATTCCCGAATTCGCATCGGAGGTCGCCGAGGTCGTCATCGACCCGCCCGATCGATCGTTCAGCGAGACCGCCACGATCGAGGTCGGCGGGCGCCGGGTCGAGCTGCGCTACCTGGGCCGCGGCCACACCGATACGGACATCGTGGTCGTCGTGCCCGACGCGGCCGTCGTCTTCGCAGGCGACCTCCTCGAAGCGGGCGCCACCCCATATTTCGGCGACGGCTACCCGCTCGACTGGCCCGAGACGGCCTCGCGCCTCGTCGAGCTCGTGCGCGGGCCGGTGGTGCCGGGCCACGGCGAGGTCGGCGATGCGGCCTTCGCCGAGGAGCAGCTCGCGGCCTTCCTCGAGATCGCTCGATTGGGCCGCGAGGTCCACGCCGATCGAATGACCCTCGACGACGCGATCGCCGCGTCGCCGTTCAGCCCCGAGATCTCTCGAGAGCCGCTCGAACGGACGCTCGCCCAGCTCCGAGGCGAGCTGCATTGAGGCGCGAAGGCGCCGATCGGGACTACGCGGCCACCGCCGACGACGGGATCGCGTCGCCCGACTCCTTGTCGAAGAGATGCAGCCGGTCGAGCGGCAGCTTCAGCTCGACGATGTCGCCTGGCTTGACCCGATGGTCCGCGTTCGTGACCGCGACGACGTCGCCCTCGTGGTCAACGACCGTGACGTGGAGGAGCTGCTCGCTGCCGAGGTACTCGACGACGTCGGCCTTCGCCCGGATCGTCGCCGCGTTCGGAATATCACCGAGCTCGAGATGCTCGGGCCGGAAGCCCGCCACGAGGTTGCGCGTGCCGTTGAGCCCGGAGCGGTAGCGCGCCGGCACCGGCAGCTGGACGCCGCTGCCGCTCACCCCGTTTGCGTCGCCGCTGACGTCGGCGAAGTTCATCGACGGGCTGCCGATGAACCCGGCCACGAAGAGGTTCTTGGGCTTCTCGTAGACGTCTTCGGGCGTACCAACTTGCTGGAGCAAGCCCTGGCTCATGACCGCGATGCGGCTGCCCATCGTCATCGCCTCGACCTGGTCATGGGTGACGTAGACGGTCGTGGTCCCGAGGCGCTGATGGATCCGCGCGATCTCGGCGCGGGTCTGGACGCGGAGCTTGGCATCGAGGTTCGAGAGCGGCTCGTCCATCAGGAAGACCGCCGGCTCTCGGACGATCGCCCGGCCGAGTGCGACGCGCTGGCGCTGCCCGCCGGACAGCTCGCGGGGCTTCTTCTGGAGGTTCTCGAGGCCCAGGATCGAGGCGGCCTCGTTGACCCGGCGGTCGATGTCGGCCTTCGGCACCTTCCGCAGCTTGAGCCCGAACGCCATGTTGTCGTACAGGGACATGTGCGGGTACAGGGCGTAGCTCTGGAAGACCATCGCGATGTCGCGATCCTTGGGCGCCACGTTGTTGACGACGCGATCGCCGATCTTCAAGGTTCCTTCGGTGATCTCCTCGAGGCCGGCGATCATCCGCAGCGCGGTCGTCTTGCCGCAGCCGGACGGTCCGACCAGGACCATGAACTCGCCGTCGCCGATCTCGATGTTGAAATCCTGGACGGCAGCGAACTTCTCGAAGCGCTTCCAGACGTGCTCGAACGTCACGGTGGCCATGTTCACGCTCTCCTGGCCCGAGGCGCGATCGTCATCGCGGGCCCTTGCATCTCGTCGCGAATGAGATCGCGCCGTCGACGAGCCCCGTACGTGACGCCGGTCCTCCGGTCGCCGCCCAGCCTACACCGCGACCCGGCGTCCTGCGCCGGAATCAGGCGCCGACGCGAACGACCCAGCGGCCCCGAGCTTCACCCTGCCGGATCGAGTCGAGGGCGGTCTCGACGTCCTCGAGCGGGATCTCGGTCACCCGCTCCGCGAGGTCTCTGGGCCGGAGATCCGTGGCAAGGCGCGCCCAGAGGCGGCGCCGCTGGGCGATCGGGAGATACGCCGAGTCCATCCCCAGCAGCGCGACGCCGCGGAGGATGAACGGGAACACGGTGGTGGTGAGCGCGGGTCCCGAGGCGTTGCCGCAGGCCGCGACCGCGCCGCCGCGCTTCAGGGTCCGCAGGATGTACGGCAGGGTCGCCGCCCCGACCGAGTCGACGGCTCCCGCCCAGCGCTCGCTCTCGAGCGGCCGGCCCTCGGCCGAGCACTCCTCGCGGGTCAGGAAGCCGATGGCACCGAGGGTGGTGAGCCAGGCTCGCTCGTCCTCCTTGCCGGTCGCCGCCCAGACCTCGTAGCCGAGCTCGGCCAGGATGGAGATGGCCGTGCTTCCTAGGCCGCCGGTTGCGCCCGTCACGAGCACGGGGCCAGCGGCCGGCTCGAGGCCGCGCTCCTCGAGCGCCGAGATCGCCATCGCGGCGGTAAAGCCTGCCGTCCCGATGGCCATCGCCTCGCGGGTGGTGAGCCCCGGTGGCAATGGCACGACCCACTCGGCCGGAACCCGGGCGTATTCGGCCAGGCCTCCGTGATGGCTCGTGCCGAGGTCGTAGCCGTGGGCGATGACCTTCGCTCCCTCCCGGATGGTTGGGTCCGTCGACGCGATCACCTCGCCGGCCAGGTCGATCCCGAGGATGAGCGGGTATTTCCGGGCCACTTTGCCGTCCTCGGTTGCCGCGAGGCCGTCCTTGAAGTTCACCGACGACCACTGGACCTTGATCTCGATGTCGCCCGTCGGCAGCCCGTCAGGCCCGGCGTCTCGAATCCCGCGCTCGAACGTGCCATCCGGCCGATCGACCGCGTAGGCCCGAAAGCGCTCCGGAATGGCGGTCAATCTGGCCTCCCTGGCGATCGCGTTGGCATCGACTTCCGGCCACCCATAGAATGAGCCCCGGTCGAGCGCCCTTCTGGTGCGCGCGCCGTAGCCGCTGGCGAGTGGCCAAACGGTAAGGCACCTGACTCTGGATCAGGGGATTGAAGGTTCGAATCCTTCCTCGCCAGCCAACTCCTGTTTCGTGCTCCGGCACGGCCCCTGATCCCGTTACCCTAGCCCGCTCACCGGCAAGCGGTTACAGGGTGACCTAACCGGGCGCCCTCCGTGGAATCACGGTCCAGCCCGACTAGACGTGGTTCCATCGAAAGGACGCATCCCATGGCCCGCAAGGCCACGGCCCGCATCATCGACTTTCCCGCCCCGGCCCAGGCCGGGCGCAGCATCGAAACCGAGTTTGCCGCGGCGTCCGACACCGATCCGCCGGCCGCGACTGAGGCGGCGAGACGTCAACCTGACGGCCAGTGCGAGTCCGCAGGAGTGGCCTGCGCTGATACCCGTCCCTCATGCCAGCCGCCTGGCCGCGGCGACCGACTTATCGCGACCCTGGATCGGCACGTCCTCGGACGCTTCGGTCGTTGTGGTCGGATGACAACCAGCCGGAGGCCGCTACCATTCGGTCACTCTTCACCGCCCGAGAAGCGACCGTGCATCGACCCCGACCGCGTCTTACGCTCGCCACTCAGATCCTGGGGCTCCAGCTAACGGTCCTTGTGATCGCGGTGCTGTTCGGAGCGCTCGCAGGACTGTGGCTCATTCGGTCCGAGTTGGACCGGCAGTACCAGCAGCGCGCGCTCGCGGTCGCCGCTTCGGTCGCGGCGCTGCCGGAGATCCGCGCAGCCGTGCTCGACCCTAACGGTTCCCGCGTCGTCCAGCCGCTCGCAGAATCGATCCGGAAAGAGTCCCGCGCGAGCTTCGTCGTGGTCACGGACGTCAACGGCATCCGCCTGTCCCACCCGAATCCGGCCTTGATCGGACAGTCGGCGATCGACCCCGGCGAGCCACCAGTCGCGCTCTCCGGGCAGTCGTACACCGCGACCGAGACGGGCAGCCTCGGGGCATCGGCGCGCGGCAAGACACCGATCCGGGACGACAACGGTCACGTCGTGGGGATGGTGTCGGTCGGCTATCCCGAGATCGAGGTCAACGCCGGGTTGGAACGCCTTCTGCCGTTGACAGCCGGGTACCTTCTCGTCGCCCTCATCCTCGGGGTGGCGGCGTCGTGGCTGCTCGCGCGGCACCTGAAACGACAGACGTTCGGACTCGAGCCCCAGGAGATCGCGGCGCTCCTCGAGCAGCGCGAGGCAATGCTGCATGGCATCCGGGAGGGCACGATCGCGGTCGATCGTTCGAGCCGGATCACACTCGTGAACGACGAGGCGCGCCGCCTCCTCGGACTGCACGCCGACGCGGTCGGACAGCCCCTCGAAGATGTGGTGCCCGCCGGACGGATCCGTGACGTCCTCACGGGGAGCGCCGAAGGCCCCGACCAGATCGTCCTGTCTGGCGGGCGGATCCTCGTCGCCAACCGGATGCCGATCATCCTCCGCGATGGGGTTAGCGGATCCGTGACCACATTCCGCGACCGTACGGAACTGTCCGGCCTTCACCGTGAATTGCAGGGTCTGCGAGGCTTCACAGACGCGCTCCGAGCGCAGGTCCACGACTTCTCAAACCGCCTTCACACCATCGCCGGGCTGATCGAGCTCGGCCGAGGAGACGAGGCGATCCGGCTGGCGACGGAGGCCGCGGCCGTCCATCAGGAATTAGCCGAGCGGCTCGTCGAGCGCGTCGGCGACCCACTCCTCGGCGCGCTGCTGTTGGCCAAGGCCGCCATCGCGTCGGAGTCGGCGATCGATCTCCGGCTGTCTGACGACACGCTGATCTCGAGCGAGCAGACGGACGCCCGCGACCTCGTCACGATCCTGGGCAACCTGATCGACAACGCGCTCGACGCCGTTCGGCTGAACCCGCCGACCGCGCCGCGCTGGGTCAATGTTCAGCTCCTCGAGGAGGAGGACGCAATTGTGCTGTGCGTCTCGGACTCGGGACTCGGAATCGACCCGCTCATGAGTCAGCGGGTGTTCGACGAAGGGTTCAGCACCAAGGACGCGACGGGCCGGACGCGGGGGCTCGGTCTGGCGCTCGTGAGGCAGATCGTCGAGCGCCGAGGAGGGACGATCCAGCTGGAGAACGGACCTGGAGCGATCTTCGCCATCCGCCTCCCGCGACAAGCTAACGGGTCCGCGCGCCCGACCCGGGCGACCAAAGCCAAGGCAACCACTCCCGTCTATGGTGGGGCCGGGCGGAGCGTGCCGCCCGTCACAGGTCGCGGTCCGAGGTTTGGGCGGCGGCTTCACGGTGGAGGTCCGAGGCGACCTTCGCCTGCCAATCCCTTGGTGGACGCCTCCAGCGTCATCATCGAGTCGGTCAACCCAGCGGTCGTGGATCGACGACCATGATCCGGACGCTCATCGTCGACGACGATTTCCGAGTGGCCGACGTCCATCGGGGTTACGTCCAGCGGTTGCAGGGATTCCTTGTTGTCGGCGAAGCGCACACGGCGGGCGAGGCGCTCAAGTCCATCCCACGACTGCGGCCGGATCTCGTCCTGCTTGATCTATACCTGCCGGACCTGCCGGGCCTGGAGGTCCTTCGCCGGATCCAGACCCTCCAATCGAACAGGCCCGACGTCGTGGTGGTGACCGCCGCGCGTGACGTCGACAGCCTGCGTGCAGCAATGCAGGGCGGCGTCATCCACTACCTGGTCAAACCGTTCTCGTTCCGGGTGTTCGAGGAAAAGCTGATGCGCTACGCTGCCGTCCGCGGCCGGCTGTCGCGGCTCGCAGAGGCCGATCAGGCCGAGGTCGACCGGCTCTTCTCGATGCTGCGCACCGGTCCGGAAGGGGCGGACCTTCCGAAGGGCGTCTCGGTGGCGACGCTACGCCTGATCGTTGACGTGCTTTCATCGGTCCAGGGGAACTTGAGCGCCACGGAGATCGCGGTGGCGGCGGGTATCAGCCGCGTGACCGCTCGACGATATCTTGACGAACTCGCCCGGAGCGGACGTGTCGAGCTCACGTTGCAGTACGGCGCGCCCGGTCGTCCCGAACATCGCTACCGCCTCGACAGTCAGGGTGCGCGGGCGTCGCAGCCGACCAGATCGTCCGGATCGATCGACTGACTCGAACGCGGGAATCAGGGGCTATCTACCCGGGTCGACGACCTTCGGGATGGTAGCGACGACCACGTTCGTCGCCGCCAACCCAGTCGCCTGCACCTGTCGGATGTAGATATCCTGAACGACGTTATGGGTGCCCTGATCGAAGGCAAACGCTCCCCGCGGACTGTTGAACGACACGCCTTCCAGAGCGGCGATCAGCACGCCTGTCGCGCCGCTCCCATCGGTCTTCTGGAGGGCCAGGTCGAGCGCCGTCATCGCGTCCCACATCTCGACGACGTAGCTATCGGCCGGGGTGGGGTTGCCCTTCTCGTCCTGGTACGTCTTCCTGAACAGGTCCATTAGAGCCTTATTCTCAGGGTTGTCGAGCGTGCTCGACCAGAAGGACGCGGTCGTCACGCCCGCCGCCGCTCCCTTGACCTGGGCGAGGACGTCAACATCGGCGAGGGGCCCGGGACCGAATAGCTTGTAGCCCTTGCCGCTGAGCCGGGCCTCGTCCCAGGCCGTGATGAACGAAGCCGCGTCGGCGCCCGCGAACGCGGCGAATATGTTCTTCGTGGGTTGCGCGGCGATTCCGGCAATCACCTTCGACCAGTCCGTGCCGGGCTGCACCAAGGTTTGCGTCGTGGCCGCCCCGCCGGCTGTTCCTAGGCCCTCGATAAAGGCGGCGGCGGACTCGGTTCCGAGCACGTCATCGGCTGCGACGACGTCGAAGGCTTTCAACCCGTTCCCGGCTGCCCACGCGCCGAGCGGTTCCGCCAACTGCCAGGAGCTGTACGAGCTGCGGAATAGGTACGGACTCCTGCACGATGGCGTGCACCCGGCGACGGTCCGCGTGAGCGCATTGCCGCTCGCATTCGTGTCGATAAACACCACGTGCTTCGTGTCCGCGTAGGTCCGCACCGCGTACGCGCCGTCGCTGCCGATCAGGCCGAGGAGCACGTCCGCGTGCTCGGTTTCCACGAGCTGGCTTGCCTTGACCACGTCCAGGGCACCGGTGATCGATTCGTCGGAGTAGACGAGCTTGACGGGCCGGCCCGCGAGCACGCCGCCGTGCTGCTTCAGATAGAGCTCGGCGGCACGTTGCTGCGCGACGCCGAAGTCGCTGTTGACGGCCGATTCGGTGAAGGGGACGATGATCCCGATGATCAGCGGCGCCGCCGATGGCGCTGCCGTGACCGCCGGGCTCGGGGTCGTCGCCGGTGGCGCCGAAGCCGGCGGGGGGGTGGAAGCAGCCGGCGCGCACGCCCAGGCGAGCGCGGCCACGCAGCCGATGAGCAGGGTACGTCCGGCGTTCCGCTTCATGATTCCTCGGTGCTCTCGCGACCGGGCCGATCCGAAGACCGGCCCGGTCGCAGCGGTGTTCGTCCCAGTTACTGGTTGGCCTTGTCCACGAACTCGCTGTCGTAGGTCTTGGTCAGGTCGATGTTCGCCAGGTTGTCCTTGAACATTTGGTTGATCTTCAGGACGGACTCGATCGAGCCGGGCGCGAACTGCCCGGTCGGGTTGAACATGCCGTAGCTGTCGGTGAGCGCCTGGATGTAGCCCGCCGTGTCGGCTGCCGAGTAGTCGGCCGGCAACTTGGCGGCGATGTCGGCCGCGGTATGCGTCTGGATCCACTTGAGAGTCTTCACGTAGGCGTTCACGACCCGCTGGACCGTGTCCTTGTTGGCCGCGATCCAGTCGGCCTTCGCCCACAGCGAGATGAACGGATAGGGGCCACCGAGGGCTGCCTGCGTGGTGTCCGGCTTGGACAGGTCGACGAGCAGCTTGCCGACGCCCGATGTCTCGAGCTGGAGCACGGTCGGCTGGGTCGTGATGCCGACGTCGATCTGGCCCTGCTTCATCGCGGCGATGAACGTGTCGCCCGCGCCCGCCTTCACGTAGTTGGCGTCGGCGACCTGGAGGCCCGCATCAACCACCATCGCGCGCACCAGCGTGTGCGTCCCCGATCCGATCGATGTGACGCCGATGTTGATGCCCTTGAAGTCCTTCGGGGACTTGATCGTGTCGGCCTTTGCCGTCGAGACCATCACGAACTCGCCCGGCGTCTGCAGCAGGTCCATGACGGCGGTGATGATCTTGCCCTGAGCCTGCAGGTCCAGCGTGTGGTCATAGGATCCGGACCCGATGTCGGCGTGACCGGCAACGACCTCCGTCTCGGTATCGGTGCCGCTCGGCTCGTCGACGAGGGTCACGTCGAGGTTCTCATCCTTGAAGAATCCGAGCGCCTCGGTGAGCTTGTTCGGCAGGTAGATCTGCTTGCTGAGCCCGCCGACCATGATGGTGACCTTGGCCGGCGGCCCGGCCGCGCTGCCGGTCGCGGCCTCCGACGCGGGTGCGGAGCTCGGGGGCGCCGTGGGACTTGGGGTCGTGGTCGCGCCACTGCACGCCGCGACCATCACTCCGACGACCGCGAGGACTGGGAAACGACTTCGCATGCTCGCTCTCCTTTATCGCCCTGTTTGGGTTGCCCGATCTAGAACTTGACGTCCGTGACGGTGTTCGGCCGCCAGCGGATGACCCGGTCCTCCAGCCGGGTCATCAGCGCCTCCGCAATCACTGCGACGATCGCGAGGATCAGCATCGCCGCGTAAACACCGTTGGCGTTGAAGGTCCCCTGGGCGGTCGCGATCATCAGGCCGATGCCCTTCTTCGCCCCGAGATACTCGCCGACGATGGCCCCGACCAGGGCAAAGCCGAGGCTGGTGTGAAGGCTCGCGATGATCCAGGACAGGGCCGACGGCATGATCACGTGGCGGAATTGCTGCCGAGGGTTCGCGCCGAGGATCGCCGAGTTCGCGAGCAGGTCGCGATCGACCTCTCGAACGCCCTGGAAGGCGTTGAAGAAGACCACGAAGAAGACGAGGACGACGGCGAGGGCGACCTTCGACCAGATGTCGAAGCCGAGGGCGATGATGAAGATGGAGCCCAGCACGACCCGCGGCATCGCGTTGAGGGCCTTGATGTAGGGACCAGCGATGTCGGCAAGGAGCGCATTCCGGCCGAGGAGGACGCCGAAGACGATGCCGAGCACGACACCGATGACGAAGCCGAGGACCGTCTCCTCGAGCGTGACGAAGACCTGTTCCCACAGCGGCCCCTGGGCCGTCCCATGACTGACCCAGATGCCCAGCTGGTTCCAGATTCCGGACGGTTGGCCGAAGAAGAACTTGTCAATGCCGCAGGTCGCGGTGTCGGTGCCGTAACAGCCGACGTGCGTCCCCAGCTCCCAGGCCCCGACGATGAACACCGCGAGGGCGATCCGAAGGACGAAGACCATGACCCGGCGGCGCGACCTTGCGCGGGCTCTGACGAGATCGAAGTCGGCCCCATCGTCAATTAGCACGATCTTCTCGCTGGGACGCCGCGAGCTGCTTGCTTCGTTCGTAGCTGACCAGGACCTCGTCCCGCAGGCCGCTCCAGATCTCCTGGTAGATCTCGGTGAAGCGGGGTTGGAACCGGATCTCGGCGATGTTCCGCGGGCGCGGGAGGTCCACGTCGTGCACGGCCTTCACGGTGCCGGGCCCTGCGGTGATGACGACGACCCGGTCGGCGAGCGCGATCGCCTCTTCGAGGTCGTGTGTCACGAAGACGACCGACGCCGCGGTCTCCGCCCACAGGTCGAGGAGCTCGTTCTCCATGAGGGCACGGGTCTGAACATCGAGGGCGCTGAGCGGCTCGTCCATCAGCAGGATCCGCGGCTCGGTGATGAGGGTCTGGGCCAGCGCGACGCGCTTGCGCATTCCGCCGGACAGCTGGTGCGGGTAGTAGTGCTCGAACCCGGCAAGGCCGACACGAGTGATCCAGCCACGGGCGCGTTCGTCCGCCTCGGCGTGGGCTACGCCTCGGAAACGCGGGCCGGCGGCCACGTTGTCGAGGACGTTCTTCCAGGGGAACACTGCGTCGCGCTGGAACATGTAGCCGACTGATCGCCCCACGCCCGCAACGCGCTCACCAAAGACGAGGACTTCGCCGCGGCTGGGTGGTACGAGGCCCGAGATCAGTGCGAGGGTTGTGGACTTTCCGCAGCCAGTCGGGCCGACGATCGCGCAGAATTCGCCGGGCTCAACGATGAGGTTGAGATCGCGAAGGGCCGTGAAGGACGCGCCGGTGGGCGAGGCGAAGCGTTTGGTTGCACCACGGAGCTCGATGGCCGGGACCCCGGTCGCGGCGGGCGATATGTTCGAAACCATTGCGCAATAGTCGCGCCCACGGTCCGGCCGGACAACCCTTCTGACCGCAGACGCGATTGTGGTCGTAGAGAGGCGTTTTGGTCGTTGTGGTCGGGCTCGTATCGCGGCCATGCCGGGTTACTCTGGACCGCAGCGACATGCCGGCAAGGGCGGGTGATCCATTACCTGATCGAGCCGTTTCGCTTTCGGTTGTTCCCGGAGCGCTCGGAACCACAAGTTGTTGTCGTCCTGAGCGAGCGCGTGGCGAATCTCGTGGCTCGAACCCGGGGGGATGGTCAGCACCGCCCTCGGGCCAGAACGCGCGGCCGCGTCCCGTCGAGCGGGTCAACCGGGAGGAAGAGCTTGCCCTCCTGCCCGGCGACCCTGTGTGCAGCGAACAATCGCAGCGCTCGGCGACGCTTCGGCGTTGGCGTCAGCCGCCGGAACCGATCAGCCCGGAGGATTACCTCACCAGGGGCTGTCGAACGTGTGGCAGATGTAGTAATCCCAGGCGAATCGCGGGTACAGCCAGCTGTACTCGAAGCTCGGTCCGTCGGTTGGACACGGCTGACCGTGGAACAGGTCCCCTCGAATCAGCCGCTCCGTGCCGAGCAGCGGCGCGTCGGTCGCACCGAGGTCTGTCGTGGCGAAGGCAAAGAACGTCGCGGCGGCCGCCTCGCCCGAGATGATCCCCTCCAGCTGACCGGGCGGGGCGCAATGGACGTTCGGGTTGAAGTCGAGCGGCGGAAGGAAGCAGTCCCAGCCGGCTCGCTCCAGCTGGGCAGGGCTCACGCCCTGCGCCGAGACAGCCGAAGCTGGCAGTGCGGCGAGCATGGCGAGCACCGCCGCGATCAGCAAACGTCGCATCGAACGTCCCTCCCCATCTCTGTTCGCGAGGTCGCCATTGGCCACCTCCACCGCCGGTCCGGGTCCACGCCCGGCGACCGGTGCCGCAACTGTGGCCGGCTACGACGGGGCGGTCATCGGTCATACGACCGATGAGGCCCGGTCAAATGGGGAAGGCCGAACAGACCACGACAACCGCGGCCGCCAAGCCAGCCACGAGGGCGATGTCGTCATGCCACGGGCGCGTGCGTGGCGCCTCTTGGCCGACGAGGGCCCGGAGCCGGAGATCGGCGGCGGACCCAAGGCCCGGCGCTCCCGGCTGAGATCGTCGGATTGCGTGAAACAGTCGTTTGTGCGCCTGATTCTTCCCCACTTGTGCGACTGACTCGTCTTGTGACAACGGTTTCAAGGTCTGGAACGTAGGGCGGATTCGGCATGGGGCGCCCGAGTGGAATCGAAATCGGGCGTCGACTCGCCGGGCTCCCCGCGGCTACGCCTCAAGAGCATTCCTGGCACTGCTCCCCGTCGTCGGCGTCGAAAGGTCACGAGTTCGCCCGCCGCGCCTCCGTTACGAACGCGGGTACCCTCCGTCGAGATGGAGCGATAAGCACGGCCACCTCGACAGGACCACGCGGGTCGGGTTCCGCGGAGTCATCTGTCCGGATTCGCCTGCTCGGCGGCTTCGACGTCGAGGTCGACGGTCAGTTGATCCCTGCATCGGCCTGGCGCTTACGCAAGGCGAGCGAGCTCGTGAAGGTGCTGGCGATCACGCCCGGCCACCGTCTCCAGCGCGAGCAGATCATGGAGCAGCTCTGGCCAGATCGTCCGGCCGATGCGGCCCTGAACAATCTCCACCAGGCACTCCGCGTCGCTCGTACCGCGCTCAGCGTGACCGACGAGGCTGGCCAGCGCATCCTCGTCCTGCACGACGGCGTGCTCAGTCTCAGCCCGAACGGAGAACTCTGGGTCGACGCGGAAGCCTTCGCCTCCGCCGTCCACGAGGCCACCGTCGCGTCCGGGCTCGCCGACCACCTCGCCGCCCGCGACCTGTATCGCGGCGAGCTTCTGCCTGACGATCGATATGCGGATTGGGCGGAGGCGCCTCGGGAGGCCATCGCCCAGGACTATCTGACGCTCCTCACCCAGCTTGCCCAGCTGCTGGAGCGCGAGGGAAACCGCGAAGCCGCGACGGAGACGCTCCGCGAGTTGCTCCAGCACGACCGTGCCGACGAAAGCGCGCACAGAAGCCTGATGCGGCTGTACGCCCTTGACGATCAGCGGCGCATGGCGCTCCGCCAGTACGAGCGGCTGCGCGCCGCGCTGGCGCGCGAGCTGGAGGTCGAACCGTCCGACGAGAGCCGGCAGCTCTACCGCGAGATCCTCGAGGGCCGCCTCAGGCCGGCAGCCCCCACGATCGCCGTGAGCGCGGCGACCTCGAGGGGCGTCAGCCCCGACTCGCCACCTGTCCTGCTCGAGTCAAGCCGTCCGCTGGCCCACCGGATGGTCGGGCGGCGGCGGGACAACCTGCCCGTCCAGCTCAGCAGCTTCGTCGGGCGCGAGCGCGAGATGCGGGAGATCGAGCGGCTGCTTGGGCGCAGTCGGGCACTCACGCTCACCGGTCCCGGCGGCGCCGGCAAGACCCGGCTGGCGATCGAGGCCGCCGCGTCCCAGATCAGCGCGTACCAGGACGGTGTCTGGCTCGTGGAATTGGCCGCTTTGAGCGAGCCGGCGCTCGTCGTCCAGGCGATCGCCGATGTGTTCGACGTGCGTGAACAGCAGGCCGTCTCCCTCGTCGAGCTGGTGATCCGCCATGTCGAGGACCGGCGCCTGCTCCTGCTTCTGGACAATTGCGAGCACCTCGTCGAGGCATGCGCATCCACCGCCCAGGCGTTGCTCACGGGGTGCCCGAATCTACGGATCATGACAACCAGCCGGCAGTCCCTCCGGATTCCGGGAGAAGTCGTGTTTCGCGTGCCCTCCCTTCCCGTCCCCGATCCGGACGCCGTTATGGACCCGACTGAGCTTGCTCCGATCGATTCCGTCCGGCTGTTCGTCGAACGCGCCCAAGCGATCGTTCCGACCTTCTCGCTCACCGCCCGGAACGCAGCCGCGGTCGCCCGGTTGTGTCACCACCTCGACGGCCTACCGCTGGCGATCGAGCTCGCCGCGTCGCGCGTTGCCGTCCTGCCGGTCACGGCGATCGCGGACCGACTCGATGATCGCTTCCGACTCCTGGTCGGTGGAAGCCGGACCGCCTTGTCCCGCCAGCAAACGCTCAAGGCGACCCTCGACTGGAGCTACAACCTGCTCACGGAGCCGCAGCGGCGCGTGCTTCGAGCGTTGTCGGTCTTCGTCGGTGGAGCGCCACTCGATGCCGTCGAGATCGTGTCCCCCGGGGCCGGGGTCGGCTCAAGCGACGTCCTCCGCCTGCTCGGCGAGCTCGTCGACCAGTCCCTCGTCACGCTCGACGACGCCGACGCGGAGCCCCGCTACCGCCTCCTCGAAACGGTCCGCGAGTATGGTCGCGATCAACTCGTCGAGCGAGGCGAGCGTGAGGCCACGGAGGCCGCGCATGGCACGTGGGCCCTCGCCCTCGCGGATCAGGCCGAAGCCGCCCTGCCAGGCCCCGAATGGCAGGCGTCCCTCGCTCGGCTGGAACTCGACCACGACAACCTCCGAGCGGCCCTCGACCGGAGCCTTTCGGCCGATATGGACCGGGCGCTTCGCCTCGCGGCCAGCATGTGGCAGTCGTGGCTGTGGCACGGTTACCTCGCCGAGGGCCGACGCTCGCTCGGGCGGGCGCTTGACCGGTCACCAACATTGACGATGGAGCGCGCCCGCGCGCTTGTCGGTCTGGCAGCGCTCACCATCCGCTCGGGCGAAACAGCCGCGGGCGCTCGGCATGCGGACGAGGCGTTCGCGATCTACCGGGGACTCGGCGATCCTCTAGGAGCGTGCCGGGCGCTCCAGGTACTCGGCGTGACTTCCTGGTCCGAGGACGACCTCGAGGCCGCCGAGAAGACGTATCGGCTGAGCCTCG
>DAINSJ010000008.1:0-20989 GCA_036741375.1 Candidatus Limnocylindrales bacterium | reverse complement strand
TCGACCTCCCGATGCGCGCCTACAACTCGCTCAAGCGCAACAACATCGTCAAGGTGGGCCAGCTCCTCCAGCTGAAGGACGAGGACCTCCTCCGGATGCGCAACTTCGGCAAGAAGTCGCTCGACGAGATGAAGGAGCGCCTCCGCATGCGTGGCTTCATCGTCCCGGAGACGGAGCCGGGCGAGTTCGGCGAGGACGAGCTCGAGACGGACGACGAAGCGGCGATCGACGGCGAGGACGCCTGACCGATGGCCCACGGGATCGACGGCCGCAAGCTCGGGCGCTCTGGCGGCCACCGCACAGCGCTCTACAAGAACCTGACCGTCTCGATCCTGCGGTACGAGCGCGTCAAGACCACCGAGGCAAAGGCCAAGGAGGTCCAGGGCCAGGTCGAGCGGATGATCACGCTCGCGAAGCGGGGTGATCTCTCGGCGCGTCGCGCGGTCATCTCTCAGTTCCCGAACGAGCCGCTGGTCGTCACGAAGCTCTTCAACGAGATCGCGCCGAAGTACGGCGATCGAACCTCGGGTTACACGCGGATCGTCAAGATCGGCCAGCGCGCAGGCGACGCCGCCGAAATGGTCCAGATCGAGCTGGTTTGAAGAAAGGCGTTCGAGAGGACGTCCCGTCACCGACATCGACGATCCGATGTCGGGCCACGGTTGAATACGACGGCACGGAGTTCGCCGGGTTTCAGGCTCAACGGCCTGGGGTCCGGACGGTCCAGGGGGAGCTCGAAGCCGCGCTGGCCCGCCTGAACGGCGGAGCTCGCCAGCCGGTGGACGGCGCCGGACGTACCGATGCCGGGGTGCATGCCACGGGGCAGGTGATCGCATTCACCGACTCGGGCCGGCTCTCGGTGGAGGCGCTGATGGAGGCCCTGAATGGGACGCTCCCGCCGGACGTCGCGGTTCGCGACATTCGTCGGGTCCCCGCCAGGTTCCACCCTCGCTATGCGGCGCGGTATCGGGAGTACCGCTACACCATCCTGAATGGGCCGCGCAGCCCGCTCCTGGAACGGACGACGTTCCGGGTGCGGAACCCACTGGACACGAACGCGATGGCACGAGCCGCAGCGGCCTTCGAGGGCCGCCACGACTTCACTGCCTTCGGGGGCGCCGACCCGCAGCCGGTCCGGACCGTGCATCGGATCCGGGTTCGGCGGGACGGCAACCTCGTCACGATCGACGTCCGGGCCGATGCGTTCCTCCGGGGCATGGTCCGGCGTCTGGTCGCCGCACTGATCGCGGTGGGGACGGGCAAGATCGACGAAGATGCGGTCGCGGCGGCGCTGCTCGAACGGGCGCCGGCCTTCCGCGGAGCGGCGGCTCCGGCACGGGGGCTGTGCCTCCGGTGGGTCGCCCTCGGGCGCCGACAACGAACGAATGACGCAGACGAAAGCGACAACGGAAACGAAGGACGAGACGAATGACGAACGCGAAGACCTATACAGCGCGAGAGAGCGAGATCGAGCGACAGTGGTTCGTCGTGGACGCGGCGGACCAGACCCTCGGTCGCCTCGCCACGCGGGTCGCGCGCGTCCTCTCTGGCAAGCACAAGCCGACCTGGACCGCGAACCTCGACACCGGTGACCATGTCATCATCCTGAACGCCGCCAGGATCTCGGTCAGCAGCGACAAGCTCGAGAAGAAGTCCTACGCCCGCCACAGCGGCCATCCCCAGGGCTTCAAGGAAGAGTCGCTCGGCAAGCTCCTGGCGCGCCGCCCCGAAGAGGTCGTCCGTCGGGCGATCAAGGGCATGCTGCCCCACACGAAGCTCGGCACGCAGCAGCTCCGCAAGCTGAAGGTTTACGCCGGCTCCGATCATCCCCATCAGGCGCAGCAGCCTGAGCCGCTCGCCTGACGGAGGATCACTGATGGCAACTGCGCCAGTCTTCAGCTCGGGCACGGGGCGTCGCAAGACGGCCGTCGCACGGGTGCGCCTGCTCCCGGGCGAGGGTGAGATCGTCGTCAACGGCCGATCCTTGCTCGAGCATTTCGGCCAGGCGATCGACGAGGGCGATGTCCGCCTGCCGTTCCGGGTGACCGGGACCGAGGGTCGGTTCAACGCGATGATCAAGGTCGAAGGTGGCGGCGTGACCGGCCAGGCCGGCGCGATCCGGCACGGGATCGCGAGGGCGATCCTCGAGCTCGATCCGGACACCCGGCTAGCGCTTCGGCAGGCCGGCCTCCTTACTCGTGATCCCCGGATGAAGGAGCGCAAGAAGTACGGCCTCAAGCGCGCCCGCAAGGCACCCCAGTACACGAAGCGATAGCCCCGCGCGACCCGACGCGGTAGGCTCCCGGCCGTGACACGGCCGCTCTTCGAGCAGTACAAGGAAGCCCTCCGCAAGGGCCATCTGGCCGCGCGCGCCGGCACGATCGACGCAGCGCTTGCCGCCTATGGCGAGGCGGCCCGCCTCGCGCCCGATCGAGCGGCCCCGTACACGAGCAGCGCAACTGCGCTCCACCGTGCCGGCCGGAGTGCGGAGGCGCAGGCGGCGTTCGAGCGCGCGCTCGCGATCGCGCCGGACGACGAAGCGACCTTGCGAGCGCGCGCCGTCGTGTTCGAGGAGATCGGCCGGTCCGCGAGCGCGGCTGCCGATCTTGAGCGTCTCGCCGAAGCGCTCGAGGCAGCGGGCCGCCGAGCCGACGGACTTGCCGCGGCGCGCCACGCGGTCGAGCTCACCGCCACGCCGTCGCGCCGTCGCCTCGTCGCTCGCCTCGAGGCTCCCGAGGCGGATCGACCGGTCCAGGCTCCAGCCCAGCGGGCTGCGCCGGCGTTGCCGAGCGCGCCGCGCCTCGAGACCCTGCCGCAGGCGCGGCCGCCACAGGCGGCAAAGCCATCCAGGGGCGGCACGAACCCGATCCCGCCCGACACAGCCCGCCCATCGCGCAAGCGCGAGGCGCCGCCTACCCCGCGACGCTCCCGACCGGCCGCCGACGCCGAGGCTCCGACAGAGGCGGTCCTCCCGTCCTCGGCGCCACCTCAGGCCGCGTCGAGGCCCACGGCCGCCGTCGAGCCGATCGCGCACGTCGACGTGCCGCCGCCGGCGTCACCTGTCCAAGCGGCGGAGCCACGGCCGGCCCAATCTGTCCAAGCAGCGGAGCCGCCGCATGCCGAGCCGACCCCGGTCGAGCCAGCTGGGACGCCGTCGATCCCGTGGCCGGCCGTCGACCTCCCGTCGCCCCCTCCGCGCATTCCGGTCGGGCCTCCGCCGAACGTCGACACGCTCATGGCGGATGCGACGGCCCTCATCGATGCCGGCGACCTGATAGCCGCCCGGAACGTGATGCTGACGGCGGTGGCGGTGCATCGGGCCGCCGGACGCCCGGACGCCGCGCTCGACGTGTGCCTCCAGCTCCTGGCGCTCGCCCCTGGCGATGCGTACGTCCACCTGGCCATCGCGGGACTCCAGCTGGACCGCGGCTGGCGAACGCTCGCGACCGAGAAGATCGCATTGCTCCTTCGGCTGACGGCGCTCACGGGCGACACGCAGGCCGAGGCGGACGTCCACGCGCTGGCCGCGGAGCGCGTCCGCGACGAGCCGCCGGCGGGCGTCGGGACGCCCTAGCAGGCGCGCCCGCGGGGCCGGCTCCCGTTCGGGACGGGGAGTTCGGCGGAGGCCCGATGCTAGACTCGGCCGAGGATGCCGCAGCTCATCGCTTCGATCCTCGACCAGGTTCGACCCACGACACTGCTCGACATCGGGATCACGGCGCTCCTGATCTACTGGCTCTTCAGCCTGATCCGGGGGACCCGCGCCGTCCGTCTCGTGATCGGCGTGTCGATCCTGTTCGCCGTGTACTTCGTCGCCCGGTTCCTGCAGCTGCGGCTTCTCACCCAGATCCTCGAAACGGGAGCGGTCGTCGGGCTGTTCGCGCTCGTGGTCGTCTTCCAGCCCGAGATCCGGCGGGCCCTCGACCGCATCGGGCGGGTGGGTTCCCTGAGCTGGCTGTTTTCGGCGGAAAGCCGCACCGCCGACATCGTCGCGACGGAGGTCGCCCGCGCCGCATCGTTGCTCTCGGCCGAAGGCCATGGGGCGCTGATCGTGCTCGAGCGTGAGACGGGGCTCGAGGAGATTGCCGAGACCGGCGTCCTGATCCATGGTGATCTCTCGGCGGACCTCCTGCGAACGATCTTCACCCCGCGGTCGGCCCTCCACGACGGCGCGGTGATCATTCGCGAGACGTCGATCCTGGCGGCAGGGTCGCTGCTGCCCCTGGCCGAGACCACCGTTCACACGGAGCGCTTCGGGACGCGGCATCGCGCCGCGCTCGGGATCACCGAGCAGACCGACGCAGTCGTCGTGGTCGTCTCGGAGGAGAACGGCCAGATCAGCCTCGTCCAGCGAGCCCGGATTGTCCGGAACCTGAACGAGGCACAGCTCGCGCGATCCATCCGGAGCCTGCTCCAGCCGAGCGGCGATCACGCCCGGGTCAGGATCGGCTCAGCCACCCCGGCTGGCCGAGCAACGCGACTCGCTGATCTGGGCCGGCTCGTCCGCCGCGACGCGGGCAACGGCGCGCCGGCCAAGGCCGCTCCGGAGACGTCCGCCCCCGAGCCACCGGCGGCCTCCGAAACGCCGGCCTCGACCGAGGACGTCGCCACCGTGCCGGTGGAGGAGCCGGCGGCAACCGCGGCGCCTCGCCCCTGATGCGGTTTCTCCGTTTCGTCACGCGTAACTGGCCGCTCAAGGTCGGCGCGATCGCATTGTCGACGCTCCTCTACGGCGGTCTCGTGCTGTCGCAGACCACGAAGGAGTTCCCCGGCAGCGTGCCCATCGAGACGGTCAACCAGGCCTCGGACGTCATCGTGCTGTCGGACCTTGGGACCGCAAGTCAGGTCCGGTATGTGGCGCCAGGTGACCTGGGCCTGCGGGTGGACAGCGCGAGCTTTCGGGCGACGGTCGATCTCAGCGGCGTGGATCCGAAAGGCGGTCCTGTCTCCCTGACGGTCCGCGTGACCGCCGTCGATCCGCGCGTCCAGGTGCTCGACTATCAGCCGCGACGGATCGTCGTGACGCTCGACCGCGTCAGCCACAAGACCGTGCCGGTCCGCGCCGTCCTCGGGACGCTCCCGGCGGGCCTCACGGTAGGTAATCCGATCATCGACCAGGCCACCTCGGTGGTGACCGGGCCCGAATCGCTCCTGGGCAAGGTGACCGAGACCCAGGCGCGGGTGACGATCGACCCATCGGGCATCGACATCAACCGGATGATCGACCTCGTCGCCGTCGACGCTGGGGGAAACCCAGTGATCCCGATCGACGTGACGCCCGCGAGCGTCCTCATCCGCGTCCCGGTCTTCACCGACCGCCGAACCCGGACTGTTCCGGTGAGCCCGGTCATCATCGGGACGCCGGCGGCCGGCTTCGAGGTGGCGTCGGTGACGGTCGATCCCATCGTCGTCCAGGTCGAAGGCGATGCGAATGACCTGGCCGGCCTCGACCGGGCCGACACCGTGGCGGTCTCGGTCACGGGGCTGTCCGCCGACCTCACGACGAGCGTGGCGCTGCAGCTGCCGAGCGGCTTGCAGGCCCTCGGACCCGGCACCGTCAGTGTGACCGTGCGACTCCGCGCGCTGACCGGCACGCGAACGTTCGATGCGGGCCTCATCCTCGTCGGGGCCCGTGCGGATCTCGTCTACAAGCTGTCGACCGACCGGGTCCTCGTGGTGATCGGCGGTTCGGAAGCCGATCTGGACCGCCTCTCCGGCGCGACACTCGGGCTGACCGTCAATGTCAGCGGCCTGGCCGTCGGGTCGCACCAGGTCACGCCAACGGCGAACCTGACGACCGGGCTCTCGCTCCTCAGCGTGAGCCCGAGCCCGATCACCGTCACGATCTCGACCCCCGCACCGTCGCCCACCCCGTAGCCACCGACCCAGCCGTCTCCGGAGGAAATGCTTCATCGTGCCTCGCCTCTTCGGCACCGACGGGATTCGCGGCGTCGCGAACGTCGACCTCAAGCCGACGATCGCCTTTGCCCTCGGCCGGGCGACCGCGCATCGTCTCGTCGGGTCGGGCGGCGCGATCGTCGTCGGCCAGGACACCCGGCGCTCGGGTGACATGTTCGTCGCCGCGATCACGGCCGGCGCGACCAGCCTCGGCGTCGACGTGCATCGGGTCGGGGTCGTCCCGACGCCCGCCCTGGCGTTCATCGCCGCAGATCCGGAATACACCGCCGCGATCATGGTCTCGGCCTCCCACAACCCGGCCGAGGACAACGGGCTCAAGGTCCTCGACCAGCAGGGACTCAAGCTCGATGACTCGGTCGAGGACGAGCTCGAGCAGCTGATCTGGCGCTCGGAAGAGCTCGTCGGCTCGCCGAACGAGCGGCTCGGGGTCGTCGTCGACGCGAGCGACCGCGTTGCCGAGTACGTGGCGGATCGAAAGCGGCTCGCGTCGTCCGTCGCCGCGACCGGCATCGCCGTCGTCCTCGATTGCGCGAACGGCTCGGCTTGCGCCGTCGGGCCGGAGATCCTCGGCGCAACGGGCGCCACAGTCGACGTGATCAACGACGCGCCCGACGGGGTGAACATCAATCTCAATGCCGGCGCGACGGCCCCGGCCGCCCTCGCCGCCCGGGTCCTGGAGACAGGAGCCGACGCCGGGTTCGCCCTCGACGGCGACGCTGATCGCCTGATCGCGGTCGATGCGGCGGGCCGGGTCGTCGATGGCGATCAGATCCTGGGGATCCTCGCGCTCGACCTGCTCGGCAGGCCCGAGCCGTCGAGCCGGACGCTGGTGGTCTCGGTGCTGTCGAACGGTGGCCTCCAACAGGCCGTCGAGGCGGCCGGCGGGAACGTGGTCCGCACGCCCGTCGGCGACAAGTACATCCTCGAGGGCATGGAAGTCTCGGGCGCGGGCCTCGGGGGCGAGAAGAGCGGTCACGTCATCGTCCGCGAGCACACGACGTCGGGCGACGGGATCGTGACCGCGCTGGAGATCCTGCGGGTCATGACCGCGACCGGCCGCTCGCTGGCCGACCTCGCCACCGACATCCCGCTGCTGCCTCAGGAGCAGCGCGCCGTCCGGGTCCGGCACAAGGAGCAGTGGGAGGGCGATCGGGCGATCCGGGCGGCGATCGCCGACGCCGAACAGCGCCTGGGCGAGGGCGGCCGGGTGCTGGTCCGGCCATCGGGGACCGAGTCCGCGCTCCGGGTCATGGTCGAAGGCAGCGATGCGGACGTCGTGACCGAGCTGGCCGACGCGATCGCGGATCTCGCGAAACAGCGTCTAGACTGACGCGCATGTGCGGCATCGTTGGCTATACCGGACCTCGCGAGGCAGGCCCGATCCTCATGGAGGGCCTGAAGCGCCTCGAGTACCGCGGCTACGACTCCGCGGGGATTGCGCTCGTCGACGACCAGGGCGACCTCTTCGTCGAGAAACGGGCCGGGAAGCTCTCGAATCTTGCCACCGCGATCGCCGAGCGGACGCCCCATGCCGCGCTCGGGCTGGCCCACACGCGATGGGCGACGCACGGCCGCCCGAACGACCTCAACGCTCACCCCCACGTCGACTGCACGGGTGAGATCACCGTCATCCACAACGGGATCATCGAGAACTTCCGGGAGCTCCGGGACGGCCTCGAGTCCCGTGGCCACACCTTGACGTCCGAGACGGACACGGAGGCGATCGCCCACCTCGTCGAGGAGGCCTACGACGGCGACCTCGCCGATGCCGTGCGAGTCGCGTTGCGACAGCTCGACGGTGCCTACGCGATCGCGGTCATGCATCGCGCCGAGCGGGACCGGCTCGTCGGGGCCCGAAATGACGTGCCGCTGGTCGTGGGGATCGGCGATGGCGAGAACTTCCTCGCCTCGGACGTGGCCGCGATCCTGGCCCACACGAAACGGGTCATCTTCCTGCACGACGGCGACGTCGCTGACCTCGATCCGAGCCGGGTGCTCATCACCGACGTCGACGGCCGTCCGGCGGAGCGAACCGTCGAGGTCATCGACTGGTCGCCCGAGGCCGCAGAGAAGGGCGGCTTCGACCATTTCATGCTCAAGGAGATCCATGAGCAGCCGGTCGCGCTCCGCCAGTCGCTGGCGGGTCGCGTCAGCCGCGACGGGCACATCCAGGTTCCGGAGGTGGCTGGGCTCGAGGGCGCGATCCGGGCGGCGACGCGGGTCGAGCTCGTCGCGTGCGGCAGCGCGTCATATGCCGCCATGGTCGGGGCGCGGGCCATCCAGGCGTGGACGGGCCTGCCGGCGCGCTTGACGGTCGGCTCGGAGTTCCGGTACGACCCGCCACCACTCGACGAGCAGACCCTCGTCATCGCGGTGACGCAGTCGGGCGAGACGGCCGACACGATCGCGCCCACCCGCCTCGCCAAGGAGCGCGGCTGCCCGATCATCGCCGTCACGAACACCGTCGGGTCGGCGATCACCCGCGAGGCCGACGCGGTGCTGTTCCTCCAGGCGGGGCCGGAGATCGCGGTCGCGGCGAGCAAGACCTTCGTGACCCAGGTGACGACGTTGATCGTCCTCGCGGCGGCGATCGCAACGTTGCGCGGGAGCCTCCCGGAAGACGCGGAGGCCGAGCTCGCGATGGCGCTGCGAGCCCTGCCGAACGCGGCCACTCGCACGCTCGAGCTGAACGCCCCGGGGGCGCGGGATCTCGCGCGGCGGTATGTGAATTCGCGCGGCTTCATGTTCGTCGGCCGCGGCGCGACGTTTCCGGCGGCCCTCGAGGGGGCGCTGAAGCTCAAGGAGATCAGCTATGTCCATGCCGAGGGCTATCCGGCCGGCGAGCTGAAGCACGGTCCGATCTCGCTGCTCGATGCCGAGTGCCCGCTCGTGGCGGTCGCGACGCGCTCGTCCACGTACGACAAGCTGATCAGCAACGTCATGGAGGGCCGCGCGCGCGACGCGCGGGTCATCGCGGTCGCGACCGAGGGCGATCCCCAGATCACGCGCTTTGCGGACGATGTCTGCTGGGTGCCCGACACGCACGAGATGCTGAGCCCGGTGCTCGCGATCATCCCGCTCCAGCTCTTCGCCTATCACGTCGCGATCGCCCGCGGCACCGACGTGGATCAACCGCGGAACCTGGCCAAGTCCGTCACGGTCGAGTAGGGCGCTCGTCGGGCGATGGCTGAGGTACCAGCCGGCGTCGTTCCCGCAGGCACCACAGAGCTTGGGATCGACATCATCCGGGTCGGCCGGATCCGCGACACGCTCGCGCGATTCGGTCCGCGCTTCTCCAACCGCGTCCTCACGCCGTCCGAGCGGCGCTACGTCCGCGACCGGCCCGAGACATTCGCCGGCCGCTGGGCGGCCAAGGAAGCCGTGAGCAAGGTCCTGGGCCTCGGGGTCCGTGGCATCGGCTGGCAGGAGATCGAGATCGAGCGGCTGCCGACGGGCCAGCCGGCGGTGCGATTGCACGAGCGGGCCGCCGCGCGCGCCGAGCAGCTCGGGATGGAGCGGATCGCGGTCTCGATCAGCCATGAAGCGGAGTACGCGGTCGCGATCGCCTTCGGCGTTCGAACCGCGGGCGGGCGGTATGTGTTCCCACCCGGCATCGAGAGTCGACTCGAGGATCGAGAGCGGCGCATCCTCGCCCGCATGGAGCGCCTGCGCGTCCTGCACGAGGCCAGCATCGACGTCCGCGACGAGGCGCCGGAGCCCGCCGATGCCTGATTCGCGCCCCCTCGGGTTCCGGCAGCACGACGGGAACGCCGCCGTCACCGAGGCCGTTCCGGACGAGCTCCCGGTCGTCGACGACAGGAGCGCGGCGGCCCTGCTGCCGCCGCGAGCCCCACGCGGCCACAAGGGCACGTTCGGCAAGCTGCTCGTCATCGCCGGCTCCCTGGACTACGCGGGCGCCGCGCTGCTCGTCTGCCGGGCCGCTGGGCGAGCGGGTGCCGGCCTCGTCACGCTCGCCGTTCCGGAGTCGCTCCAGCCCCTGTTCGCGGCGAAGGTCGTCGAGGCGACGACGATGGCGCTGCCGGAGGACGACGTCGAGGAGATCGATCCTGAGCCGGCGTTTGCCCGCATCCTCGATCATGAGCACGACGCGATCGTGCTCGGCCCCGGCCTCCGTCCGGGGCTCGCGACGCGCGAGCTCGTCCGTGAGCTGCTCGCCGTGCCCGCCGAGCCGACGCCCGCGCCGATCGTCCTCGATGCCGAGGCGCTCCGCTCCATGGCCACGCTCGGCGACTGGTGGACGAACGTCGCTCGGGCCTGCGTGCTCACCCCGCATCCGGGCGAGTTCGCCCGCCTGCGCGCGGGCGCCGGCCTGGACCCCGATGCCGACGGCGACCTCGTCACCGACGACAAGGCCCGTGCCGCCGCCGTGGTCGACGCCGCGGTCCGATGGAAGCAGGTCGTCGTCCTGAAGGGCGCTCGAACGGTCATCGCGGAGCCCGACGGCACCTCGGCCGCGGTGGCGTTCGAGAACCCGGCGCTCGCGACCGGCGGTACGGGCGACGTGCTCGCGGGCGTGATCGGCGGGCTGCTGGCCCAGGGCATGGCCGCAGGACCGGCGGCCAGGCTTGGCGTGTACCTCCACGGCATGGCCGGGGACCTCGTGCGGGAGCGCCTCGGCGACGCCGGGCTGCTCGCCTCCGACCTGCCGGACGTCATCCCCGTCGTCCGGAAGCGACTCGCTGCGATCGCCGAGCGGGCCAGCTCGGAGAAGCGCCTCGGATTCAGCGACCGCGAGCTCGGAGTTGGGGCCTGACCGGCCCGCCCGTCGATTCGATCGAGGCTCGGCTCGCCGCCGCCGGGCTTCCGCCATTGCCACGGACGGCCTGGCTGGATATCGATCTCGAGGCGCTGGCGACGAACCTCGCGGCCCTGACGGAGCTTGCGGGCGACGTCCCCGTGTACCCGGTCGTGAAGGCCAACGCGTATGGCCACGGCGCGGTTGAGGTCGCGGCAGCCCTCGAAGCGGCCGGCGCGGGCGGGTTCTGCGTGGCGACGCTCGACGAGGCCGCGCAGCTTCGCGGCGCGGGCATCCGCGCGGCGATCCTGATCCTCTATCCAATTCCTGCCTGGCAGGCGGCAGCGGCAGGGCACTTGGGCGTGGCCGTCACGGCCGGCGACACGGCCCTGCTCGAGGAGCTCCTCGCCGCCGTACCGTCCACGTCGACCGAGCCCCTGGAGATCCACCTCGAGGTCGAGACCGGCCTCGGCCGGGGCGGATTCATCGCCACGGAGCTCCCGGCGGCGGCGACCCGGATCCGCGAGACCCAGGGCGTCCGGCTGGTCTCCGCGTGGACGCACCTCCAGGCCGCAGAGGACGCCGACCGAACGGGCCGGCAGCTGGAGCGGTTTGAGGAGGCGACGGCCGCACTCCGCTCGGCCGGCCACGACCTGCCGCGCCACGTCGCCGCGTCAGGCGGGATCCTCACGGGCAACGTGGCCTCCCTCGACGCCGTTCGGCCCGGTCTCGCGATCTACGGCCTCGTCCCCGACGAGCTGCTGGAGGACGCGCGGGTCGCGCATCGAGCGGGCGGCGCCAAGCTGCGCGCGGTGATGTCGCTGCACGCCCGGCCTGTACGGGTTCGGGACCTCCCGTCGGGGTGGGGCATCGGCTACGGACCCTCGTTCGTGACCGCCCGACTCAGCCGGATCGCGACCTTGCCGCTCGGCTATGGCGACGGCTGGTCGCGGGCCCTCTCGAATCGCGCCTGGGCACTCGTCCGCGAGACGCGGGTGCCGATCGTCGGCAACGTCGCGATGGATGCCGTCATGGTCGATGTAACCGACGTCCCTGGCGAGCCGGTATCGACCGCCGACGAGTTCGTGCTGCTCGGCCGGCAGGGGACCGCGGCCATCACGGCGGCCGATCTGGCGGCGGCCCGCGGCACGAACTCCTGGGAGGTGGTCACCGCCATGGCCGCTCGATTACCTCGGGTGTACCATGCCCGATCCGGGCCGCAGGGGATCCGGACGCTGGTCTCCGACATGGGTCCACGCACGAGGTCGACGCGATCGTGACCGACCTCCCAGATCTCACCGGCGACATGGCCGACGACCAGCGCGACGAGCTCGTCGAGCAGGTCGCCCGCGAGATCCAGCTGCGCGGCCTGACGGCGTCGGCCGTCCACTTCCTCCACGCTTCGCGACCGTATCGGCCCTTGGGCGCGAATGCGATGCTCTTCTTCGACCCGGTCCTCAGCGGGCTCTTCGGGGGTGGGATGGCGAGTGCCTCCGCGCTCCTCGCCGATGAGGACGGGATCGAGCTGCTGATCGAGCGGCTCGAGGAGATCTCCGAGGAGACGGCCTGGGACGCCTGATCGGCGTGACTCGGTAGGATGGGCACGGTGACCGTTCCCCGAGCCCTCCTCGCCGTCGACGTCGGTTTTGCGACGACCTCGGTCGCGATCGTCGGCCGTCCGGCCGGGCGCTGGCGCCTCCTCGGCTCCCTGGCGGGGCCGTCGCCCGTGGATCCCGACGATCTCGCGGCCATCCTCGTCGGACGGATCACCGGTGCCGATCCCGAGGTCGGGGAGGCCGTCGGCCTTCGAGCCGAGGCGCTCGACGACCTGCCGCGCCTCGAGACGCGGAGTGAGCGGCCGCAGACGCTCGCCGTGCTCGGCGCCTCCCGGCGCGCCGTCGGCCTCGTCGAGGCCGTCGCCGCCCGGACGCCGTGGCGCGTGAGCGTCGCGTCTCCCGAGACCCACGACCCGCGCGAGATGACCGAGCTCGCCCTTCGTGCCGACGTCAGCGCCGTCCTCCTGGGGGCGAGCGAGCCGCCCGGGCCGGACGAGCGGAGCGCCCTGGACGACCTCGCCGCGCTCGTGGCCGCCGTGGCGATCCGGCGGCCGGAGTTGACCGTGATCCTCGCCGGGCCAATCGCGTCCCGCGCCGCTTGGGTCGAAGGGATTCGCGACGCGGACGCGACTGCCCCGCATCGGATCATTCCAGCGCCGCCGCTGACGATCCGAGCCGGACCGGACGAGGCCCTGCGCGAGATCCTCGAAGGCCTCCTGCCGCGGAGCGCCGATACGCGCCACACGGCCGTTCGGACCGCGCTGACCCTGGCTGACGTGCTCGCCCGCCGGGTCGAGCTTCTGGAAATCGGCCTCGAAGGCGGGCTGCGCGCCGTGGCCTCGCCCGGCGTCGCCGACCAGGGGCCGGCGGTCGTCGCCGTCAGGACCGCACGCGCGGGACTCATCGCGCCGGATCCGGAGCAGGGCAGCATCGAGGCGGTACTTGCGTGGACGACCGGCAGCCTCGACCGCCATCGGATGGGCGACCGACTCCGCGACCTCCGCTCGCAACCGTGGGCCGATGCTTCGGGCGACGGCGCGCGCCTCCGCCTCGCCGCGACCCGCGCTGCGCTGTCGCAGCTCGTGGCGCTGACGCCCGAGCTGAGCGCGATGCCTGCGCCGGATCTCACGATCGCCGCCGGCGGGGCGTTCTCGCTGGCGCCCGGACCGGCGATCGTCCTCGCGATCGCGGACGTGGTGCGGCGCATGGGCGCGACGCAGATCGCGGTCGATCACGCCCGCCTCCTGGGTCCGCTTGGGACGATCGAGGATCCCGACGAGCGGCGGCCGTTCGTGATGGACCTCGCCGACGACCTCCTCGCGCCGCTTGGGACCGTGATCATCGTGGGTGGGATGCCGGCATTGCGGCGGCGATCGGCACCGTTCGGCGAGATCGAGCTCACCGGCGACGGTGCCCCCACAAAGCACGAGCTCCTGCCGGGCGATCTCGCGTTCCTCGACCTCGCGCCGGGCGATCGGGCGCTGGCCACGCTCGAGTTCCGGGACTCGATCCGCGTCGGTCGTCGGGCAAAGCGCCTCTCGGTGCCCGTCTCCGGCGGCAGCGCCGGGGTGCTGGTCGATCTGCGCGACGTGCCCCTCCGACTGCCCGAGCGACGCGACCGCCGGCGCGCGGCGCTCGCCGCGTGGGGCGAGCTCGTCTGGCCGGCGGACGCGCGATGAGCGATCGAGGCGCCACCGCGACGACCGTGACCATGACCGCTGATGCCGCGGCCCTGAACGGGCTCAGGCTCGTGGTGCGTCGTTCCCTCGTGGCCGGTCCGATCGACGCCTTCTTCCCGCTCCGTCCGGGCGATCGCGCGCTCGTGGAGTTGGGCCAGGCCGTCGTGCGTGACGGACCACTCGCGGAGCGACTTCGCGAGCCGCGGACCGCCGTGGTCGTGGGACCACCGACCGGGGCCGCAATGGGTCCCGGAGACACGTGGACGCCGCCAGTTCACCACCGCGGCCGGGGTGGCGTCACGGAACCAGGCGGCGAGCTGCTGTTCCGGATCGGTAGCCGCTGGCGGGTGGCGACCGGCGATGCGATGGACCCGCTGGATGCCCCATTTCCCGGCATCGTTCGCGAGGTCCGCGACGGGATCGGCATCCGCCTCCGATCGCCGGCAAAGGGTGTCCTCGGCAAGGAGGTCCTCGCCGGTCCGACGTCCGGCCGCCTCGAGATCGCGACCGGGCCTGATGGCGAGCTCCGCGCCCCCCAGGTGGACGTCGGCGCGGCGGGCGCCATTCTCGTCGCCGGCGCCCGGATCGACGCCGAGGCGCTCACCCGGGCTCGCGCCGTCGGGGTGCGCGGTGTGATCGTCGCGGCGCTCGGGATCAAGGAGCGCCGCGACTTTCTCGCGTCCGAGCGGCGCGGGCGGGCCGGGGTCCACGGCGTGCATCCGTTCGGGATCCTCGTCCTCGACGGCGCGGGCCGCCGGCCGATCGCGTCGCCGGTCATGGCGATCCTCGAGGCGCTCGAGGGTCGGACCGTCGCGATCGTGGGCGACCCGCCCTGCCTGGTCCTGGACGATCCCGATCTCGAGCTGCCGCTTCCGGCGACCGACCTCGTGCGGGTGCGCTCCGGGCCGCTGGCCGGCGCCGAAGGCACCTGGGTCGGGCTCGCCGGTCCGCGTCGCTATCCAGCGGGGGTGAGCCTCGAGTCCGGCTTCGTCCGCTTCGGCGATCGGCCGCCGATCGCGGTGCCACTCGGGGACCTCGAGCGCTTCGCCTGAGGCGCGACCCCAAGACCCGGCTGGGTCGACCTTCGGGTACGCTCGGCCGGATGGTCACTCCGGCTCCTAGCGAGCTTCGAATCGAGACAGATAGCCCCGAGACGACGATGGCCCTGGCCGCGCGATTGGCAGCGGCCGCGGAGCCTGGCGACCTCGTCTGCCTGTGGGGCGAGCTCGGAGCTGGCAAGACGGTCTTCGCAAAGGGCTTCGGGGCCGGCCTCGGCGTCCAGGCGACGATCAACTCCCCGAGCTTCGTGCTCATGTGCGAGTACGAGGGCCGGCTGCCGCTGTTCCACCTAGACCTGTACCGGCTCGCTGGCCCGGCCGACGTCGTGGCCGGCGGACTCCTCGATGAGCGCCAGGCGACGGGGGTCACGCTGATCGAGTGGCCCGAGCGTCTCGAGCCCATCGTTCCGTCGCCCCGGCTCGACGTCCGGATCGCCGGCGCGGGCACGGACCGGCGTTCGATCTCGCTCCAGGCCATCGGATCCGGGCCGGAGCGCTACCTGCGGGTCGCCGCGCCGTGAACGCGCGCGGGGCCGGCGGCACCGACCGTCCCTGGCTGCTGGCGATCGACACCGCGACAACCCAGGTCGTCGTCGCGGCCGGGAGCCCCAGCGGCGAGGTCATCGCGAGCCGGTTCGCGGCCGCCGAGCACCGCCATGGGGAGCGGCTCCTGGCCACGATCGACGCGCTCGTCACCGAGGCCGGCCTCGATCTGGCTGCGCTGGGCGGCGTCGTCGTCGGCACGGGGCCGGGCGCGTTCACCGGCCTCCGCGTTGGGCTCGCCACCGCGAAGACGCTCGCCCACGAGCTCGGGATCCCGATCGCCGGCGTGTCGACCGGCGCCGCGTTGCTGGCCGCTAGCGCTGCGGCGGGGATCGCCGGGGAGGACGTGGCGCTGTGGCTGCCAGCCGGGCCCCACGACCGCGTCGAGGTCAGGCCCGGCCAGCCGCCGCGCCTCGTTCCCGGTGGCCCGATCGCAGGCGCGGAAGAGGCGTTGGGCGCTGGCGACCGCGATTGGGTTCCAGAGTCCGCGGGCCGGCTCGCGATTGCGGTCGACCTCGCCGGCCGGGCACCAGATGGCGACCTCGAGCGAGGGGACGCAGCGGTCCGCGGCCTGCCCGCGTCCCTCCTTCGGCTTGGCGTGGAGCGGCTCGCTGCGGGTTCCGACGACGCGGCCACCCTGGTGCCGGAGTACGTAATGCTGCCGCGCGGGGTCCGCGACGGCCTGGATGTCGGCGAAGGAGTGTCGTGGTCGTACGACCGCCCGTAGCGCTCCGCATCGAGCCGATGGGGCTCGCCGATCTGTCGGCCGTCCATGCCATCGAGCGGGCGAGCTTCTTCCCGCCCTGGCCCGACGAGGCCTATCGCAACGAGCTCCAGACGAACCGCCTGGCGACGTACCTCGTGGCTCGCCTCGGCGACGTGGTCATCGGCTTTGCCGGGCTCTGGCTTATGGTCGACGAGGCCCACGTGACGACGTTCGCCGTCGATCCGGCCTGGCGCCGCCGGACGGTCGGGGAGCGCCTGCTCGTCGTCTTGCTGGACGTGGCGATGGCCCGCGGCGCCCGCGAGGCGACGCTCGAGGTCCGCCTCTCGAACATGGGCGCCCGGCGGCTGTACGAGAAGTACGGCTTCCGACCGGTTGGCCTGCGCCCGCGCTACTACACGGACAACGGCGAGGACGCCCTCATCATGACCACGGACCCCCTCGACAGCCCGACGATGCGCGAACGGCTCGCCGGACTCCGGGCGGCGCTCGACGCGGAGCCATTCGCCGTGGCCGTGTCGCCGGCTCCGAAAGAGGGACCGTGACGAGCAGCCTCATCCTGGCAATCGAGTCGTCGTGCGACGAGACGGGCATCGCGCTTGTCGAGGACGGTCATCGCATCCGGGCAAACGTCATCGCGAGCCAGGTCGCGCTTCACGCGCCGACGGGCGGAATCGTGCCCGAGGTCGCGGCCCGAGCCCACCTGCGCTGGATCCTGCCGGTCCTCGACGACGCATGGCGCGATGCCGGGGTCGAATGGTCCGACGTCGACGCGGTCGCCGTGACCCACGGGCCTGGTCTCGCCGGCTCCCTCCTCGTGGGGATCAGCGTCGCCAAGACCCTCGCCTGGGTTCATCGCAAGCCGCTCGTGGGCGTGAATCATCTCGAGGGCCACATCTACGCTGCCTGGCTCGATGGGCCGGATGCCCGGGAGCCGATCTTCCCGCTCGTCGCCCTGGTCGTGTCCGGGGGCCACACGTTCCTGGTCGAGATGCGCGACCACCTGACGTATCGCCTGCTCGGCCAGACGGTCGATGACGCCGCCGGCGAGGCGTTCGACAAGGTCGGCCGGCTGCTCGGCCTGCCCTATCCCGGCGGGCCGGCCATCCAGCGTGCCGCCGAGGGTGCGACCCACCGGGACGTCGCATTCCCGCGCGCCTGGCTCGGCGACTCCTACGACTTCAGCTTCTCCGGCCTGAAAACGGCGGCTCGGCGAACGGTCGCTGCGGCGCGCGCGGACGAAGGCCTTGCGGATCAGCCCGACGCGCCACTCCCCGATCGTCGCGTGGCGGACCTCGCCTGGGGCTTCCAGAACGCGGTCGTGGATGTCCTCGTGACCAAGACGATCCGGGCCGCGCGGTCCACCGGTGCCCGCTCCATCGTGCTCGGCGGGGGCGTCGCGGCCAACGGGCCGCTCCGGGCCCGCCTCCACGGCGAGGCCGAGGCCCTTGGCGTGCCGCTCGTCGTGCCCCGGCCGGCGCTCTGCACGGACAACGGGGCGATGATCGGCGCCGCCGGAGCGCGGCGGTTCGCCGCGGGGGAGCGGGCCGGCCTCGACCTCGAAGCGCGACCGTCACTGCCGCTCGCAACCCGATGACGGGCGCCGTGCCGCGGCTCGATGCCCTCGAGGTCCGGCGAACCCTTCGGCGAGCGGGCCTCCACGCCAGCCATGCTCGGTCGCAGAACTTCCTCGCCGATCCGGACGTGCTCGAAGGGATCCTGGAGCTGGCCGATCCGGGCGCCGGGAGCCGGATCCTCGAGATTGGGCCGGGGCTCGGGATCCTGACCGGCGGCCTGCTCGACGCGGGCGCCGCCGTCACGGCGGTCGAGCTCGACCGGAACCTCGTGGGCTACCTCCGCGAGCGCTTCGATGAAGCGCTGGCCCGGGCCGATGCGGCCGGGAGCCCCGGTCGGGCTCTGACTCCCGGTGGGCTCACCCTGATCGAGGGCGATGCCCTCGACCAGCCGCTCTCGACGCTCGTTCCCCCGCCGTACGAGGTCGTCGCGAACCTGCCGTATCACATCACGAGCCCGATCCTGCATCGCCTCCTGGGGGTGCCGCCGCGCCCGGCGCGCCTGATCCTCATGCTCCAGGCCGAGGTCGCCGAGCGCATCGCGGCGCCGCCCGGCCAGATGAGCTACCTCTCCGTGTTCGTCCAGTTTCACGCGTCCGTCCGGATCGCGATTCGGGTCCGGCCGGAGTCATTCGAGCCGGCCCCGAAGGTCGCGTCGGCCGTCGTGGTCCTCGAGCCGCACGACCCGATGCGGGTCACCGACGAGCACGAGGAAGCCCTCTGGCGGCTCGCGCAGGCGGGGTTCCGGGAGCGGCGGAAGATGCTCCGAAACGTCCTCGGCCGGCAGCTCCCGTTCGACCAGGCGCGTGTTGACGCTGGGCTCGAGGAAGCCGGAATCGCCGGCGATCGACGGCCTCAGACGCTTTCCGTCGCCGAATGGCAGCGCCTGCTGGACGCGTTGCCGCCGATTCGGGACCGCGGCGTCGGCGCGGAGATGCCATGAACCAGGACGTGCGGTGAGCGGCCGCCTCGCGCCGGTTGTCCGGCTGGCCCCGGCGAAGCTGAATCTCACCTTGGCCGTCCTGGGCCGCCGGCCTGATGGCTTCCACGCGCTGCACTCCGTGATGGTTCCTCTCGGCCTGGCGGATGTCCTGAGCCTCGCCCCCGCCGCGGGATCGGACGACTCGCTGCACGTGAGCGGCGCGGACGCCGGCCCAATCGCGGACAACCTCGTCCTTCGCGCCATCGCCGAGGCGCGAAGGGTCGCCCGGCAATCCCTCGGGCCGGGCGCCGAGACCGCGCCGCTCTCAGCCAGGCTCGAGAAGCGCATCCCCGTCGCCGCCGGGCTCGGCGGCGGGAGCAGCGACGCCGCGGCGGCGCTCGAGGGCGCGCTCGATGCCTGGGGCGTCACGGTGCCGGATCCGGAACGCCAGGCGGCCGCGGCGCGCCTCGGCTCCGACGTGCCGTTCTTCGTAGCCGACGGGCCCGCGCTCGTCGAAGGCCGGGGTGAGCTGGTCACGCAGCTGAAGGGGATCACCGGAGATTCGCCCGGCGTCTTGCTTGTGACCCCAGCGCTTCCCAGTCCCACGTCGGCGGTGTTCGCGGCCTTCGACGGTGGTGGCGCGGCCGCCCCTGCGGACCCGCGCTCGACCCGGGCAAGCTCCGAGCACCTCGCGGTCGAGCTGCGAGCGGGCCTGCGGGCCGTGGATCTTGTGGCTCGGGCCGGAGTGCTCGCCAGCGCGAACGACCTCAGCGCCGCGGCGCTCGTCGTCGTCCCGGAGCTCCTCGCGCTGCGGCGCGGGCTGTCGCGCCTCCTCGGCCGGCCGATCGGGCTTTCGGGCTCGGGCCCGACCCTGTGGGCGATCTATCCTTCGATCGACGCAGCCGTCGACGCGGCAGGGATCGTCAACCAGGCCCTCGGGGAGGGGTCCCTCGGCGCACCGGGCGCCGGACCGCCGTTCGTCACTGCGACCAGCATCGCCAGTCCGCAGGGGAGGAGCCACGCATGAGCCGCCAGGCGATCTCGACGACCTCCGCGCCCGCGGCCATCGGGCCGTACAGCCAGGGGATCGCGCTCGATGACCTCATCTTCTGCTCGGGCCAGGTCGGCCTTGATCCGGCCAGCGGTGTGCTCGTCGAGGGCGGCGTCGAAGCCCAGGCAGAGCGGGCGCTTCAGAACCTCGCCGCGGTCCTCGACGCGTCCGGCTGCACCTTCGCCGACGTCGTGAAGACCACCGTCTTCCTCGCCGACATCGACGACTTCGCGGCCGTCAACGCCGTCTACGCCCGCTTCATGCCGGATCCGCCGCCGGCCCGCTCGACGTTCGCGGTCGGCGCCCTGCCGAAGGGCGCGCGGATCGAGATCGAGGCAATCGCCGGAAAAGGGCGGTTGTGAGGGTCGGTAGGCGTGGACGCCAGAGTCGGCGGCCGGCCCTCCGAGGACCGAGGCGACGCCACTGCCAGCCATCGGTCCGAGGATTGGTTTGACACCCTTCGCGGCTCGCCGTGAGAATGCTGCGTGACCCCCTCAAGTCCGCGGCCGGCATCGAGCCGGACGACGGCGGTGATCCTCGCGGCCGGGCTCGGCACGCGAATGCGGTCCCGGACCCCGAAGGTCCTCCATCTCCTCTGCGGCCGACCGATGCTGGCGTACGTCCTCGATGCCTGGGAGGCAGCCCGATCGACGGAGGTCACGCCCGAGGCCGCTGAGCCAGGCGTCGGCCAGGCCGCGCCGGAGAGTGCCGTCGTCGTGTATTCGAAGGCGACGAAAGCCGTTCGCGACATGGTCGGTGAGCGGGCGCGAGTGGCGCTGCAGGCCAGGCCGCGCGGGACCGGCGATGCCGTCCGAGCCGCCCTCGACGCGATCCCCGACGAGGCCGAGGAGATCGTCGTCCTGTCAGGCGACGTGCCGCTGGTGACCGCTCCGCAGCTCCTCGCGGTCCTCGAGCAACGCCGCCTGGACGACGCGGCGATCGCACTGGCCTCAGTGTTTGCGGCCAATCCCGCCGAGCTCGGGCGCGTGGTCCGGAGCGAGTTCGGAACGGTCGAGCGGATCGTCGAGGCCAGGGACGCGACCCCGGAGGAGCTCGAGACAAACGAGGTGAACGCCGGCCTGTACGCGTTCGACGCCCAGTGGTTGCGTCGCCGTGTCGGCGCGCTCAAGGAATCCAAGAGCAACGGCGAGCTCTACCTCACGGACCTCGTCCGATTCGCCCGGGACGACGGCCGGATCGTGAGCGC
>DAINSJ010000007.1:10903-26222 GCA_036741375.1 Candidatus Limnocylindrales bacterium | reverse complement strand
AGCAGGCCGGCGTCGCGGGCGGCGCGGACCACCCGCTCTGCGACTCGCTCCGCTCGCGGAAACGGGGCCCGGGACTCGCGGTCGGCGACGAGCTCGAGCCCGACCATCAGGCCTCGGCCTCGAATGTCGCCGACGTTCGGGTGGCCGCCGAGCCGATCCCGAAGCAGCCCGAGGAGGCGGTCGCCCTTCGCCGCGCTGGCCTCGACGAGCCGCTCGCTTTCGAGGATCCGCAGGACCTCTTCGGCAACGGCCGCGCCGACGGGGTGGTGCGAGTACGTGAAGCCGTGGACAAAGCCGCCGGCGTCGACGACGGCGTCATGGACCGCGCCCGAGGCCGCGACGAGGCCGAAGGGCCAGTAGCCCGATGTGGCGCCCTTCGCCGCGACGAGGACATCCGGTCGGACGCCCCAGTGGTCGACGCCGAACCAGCGGCCCGTACGGCCGAAGCCGGTCATGACCTCGTCGGCGACGAGGAGCACGCCGTGGCGCCGGCAGACCTCCGCGATCGCCTCCCAGTAGCCATCGGGCGGAACCGCGGCGGCGAGGGTCGCCCCGACGATCGGTTCCGCCACGAACGCGGCGACGGTCCCGGGTTCGGCGGCCTCGATCGCATGCTCAAGCTCCGCGGCTAGCTCCCCGGCGTCTCCGAGCGCCTGGCTCCCCGACTCGCCGGACCGGTAGGGGTACGCCGCCGAGACGTGCCGGAACCGCCCGAGCCACGCTTCGTACGGCCGCCGCAGTGGCTTTCGGCCGGAGAGATCCAGGGCCCCGAGGGTGTTGCCGTGGTAGCTCCCCCAGCGGGCGATCACGATCCAGCGATCCCGCTCGCCGCGAGCCAGGTGATACGCGCGGACGAGCTTCAGTGCCGACTCCATCGCCTCCGAGCCGCCTGACACGGGATAGATCCACGGCTCGTCGAGCGGCAGGTGGGGGCCGAGCGCCGCCGCGTACCGCTCGAGGGGCTCGTTCGTGAATGCGCTGCCGTGGGCGAACGCGAGGCGGCCCGCCTGATCCGCCATGACCTGCGCCACCGAGGCCCGGCCGTGGCCGATGCCGACCACGACGGCTCCACCGGCGGCGTCGAGGTACGACCGGCCCTCGGCATCCCAGATCGTCGAGCCCTCGGCCCGCACGGCGACGGGCGGATCGGGGTCGAGAGATCGTCGAAACACGCGTCCGGTCACCACGGCCCGTCGATTGTAGAGTCCGCCCAGAGTGGCTAGAGTCGTTGGTCCACGAGTCATCGCAGCGGAGGTAGCCATGCGTCGTCGCGTACTCGGTACATTTCTCGGAATCGCACTCTCCCTGGGCCTTGCGGGGACGGCCCTCGCGAGCTCGTGCGCAAACGTCAGCCGTGCTCCGGCAGCCTGCGGCTTTTCCTGCAGCGGACCCGTCATCGTGGGGAACTGGGTCTGGCTGCCGAGCATCGGCGTGCCCGCACCGTTCTGGGGCTTCGCCCCCCCCGGTACGCCGGACTCACAGCTGTTCGGGTTTCCCGGAGCCAACGGCAACTACACCAATGGCTTCACGAATTCGCTTCTGGGCCATAGCGCCTACTGCCTGAAGGGCGTCAACACGACCAAGTCGCACGGCATCGTCAGCGGCTGCGAGTAGCAAGCCCGAGGACCTGGTCCCGGGACAGACAACCCACAGGAGGCTCCGGCATGACCGGGGCCTCCTCGTTTTCTGGCTCAAACGGCTCCGACTGCAGATATTCCCCACCGAATTGGAAATCGCCCGAGCACGCTCGGCGATGCCTCAATCCTGTCGGCGCTGCCCGTCGGTATCGGAGGGGACGCCCGGAACCCACCCGATTCCCTAGAGCAGGTGCAGGCGATGCGCCTCGGCCTTCAGGTCGGTCCGGAAGGCCGGATCCGCAATGGCGATGAGCGCCTCGGCCCGTTGCGCGAGAGAGCGTCCCCACAGCTCGGCGACTCCGTGCTCGGTGACGATCGTTCGCGCGTGGGCACGCGTGGTCACGACGCCGGCGCCTTCGTGGAGGGTGGCGACAATCCGGGACTGCGTGCCGCGCGCCGCCGTCGACGGCAGGGCGATGATCGCGCGTCCCTCCGGCGCGAGTGATGCCCCGCGGACGAAGTCCATCTGGCCGCCGACGCCCGAGTACATCCGATGACCGATCGAGTCGGCGACGATCTGGCCCGTGAGGTCGACCTCGATCCCGGAGTTGATCGCCGTCATGCGGCTGAAGGAACGAATGACATGGGTGTCATTCGTGAAGTCGACCGGTCGCATCTCGACCATCGGGTTGTCGTTGACGAAGTCATAGAGCCGCGGCGACCCCATCATGAACGCCGCGACGATCTTGCCGCGGTTGCGTTCCTTTCGGCTGCCGTTGATGACACCGGACTCGACCAGGTCAACGACGACGTCGGTGAACATCTCGGTGTGGACGCCGAGGTCATGCTTGCCATGGAGTGCGGCTCCGACCGCGGTCGGGATCCCGCCGATCCCCATCTGGAGCGTCGCGCCATCGGGGACCAGCTCGGCTACGTATCCGCCGATCAGGCGTTCGACTTCGCCGATCTCCCCCAGGTTGACCGCGTACGGCGGAACGTCGCACTCAACCGCGATATCGATGTCGTCGACGTGGATGAAGCTCGCCCCGAGGGTTCGCGGCACGGCGCGGTTGAACTGCACGATCACTGTCCGTGCCGCGCTGATCGCAGCATGCATCGCCTCGACGCTCGTCCCGAGGGAGCAGAACCCGTGGGCGTCGGGCGGGGTGGCGTTGACGAACACAGCATCGAGCGGAAGCAGCCGGGATTCGAAGAGCCGCGGCACGTCAGAGAGGAAGACTGGGATGAAATCCGCCCGACCTTCGTTGACCGCCGCCCGTGCATTCGGACCGATGAACAGCGCCTTGTGTCGGAAGTGACCAGCCATTTCGGGGGCGAGATGTGGACCTGGGCCTTCGCAGTGCAGATGGATGACGCTCACGTCGCTCAGCTCCGGCGCTCGGGCGACCAGGGCATCGAGGAGCACGGACGGGGTCGACGCCGCGCACTGGATGTAAAGCTGGTCCCCGGAACGAACGTCGGCGACCGCCTCAGCCGCGGTCACGATCCTCATCAGGCGAGCATATCGACCGCGTCGGGGCGCCGCCCGCCCTGGGCCGGGAGCTGCGGGTGCCGGCGAAGATCAGGTCCTTCGGCACTGTCGCCGCCCGCTCGAACGGTGTGGAGTGTCGGGGGGAGGCCGCAAAATGGCCAAAGTGCTTGTCGTCAACCACAATCGAGACCTCGCCGATGCCGCAGCGAGCTGGCTGAGCGCGCGCGGCCATCAGGTCCTCCAATGCCCCGGGCCTGGGCGGGTCAAGTGCCCGATCCTGGAGGGCCGACCGTGCCATGGCGCCGAGTTGGCCGATGTCCTCGTGTACGACGCCTGGTCGAGCGGCGGGGTGTTGGCTGATAGAGAGTTGATCCTCGGACTGCGCCGCTTGCATCCCGATCGGCCGCTCGTCGTGACCTCTCCGGGAATGGAGCCCGACCTGGGCCCGCTCCCCGGCGAAGCCGAGATCTTCCCGGTGAGCGGAATGCGTAGTGCTGGCCAACTGGCTGCGGCGGTCGAGGCCGCCATCGCCGCACACGGCTCGCTTGGAGACAGGCCCGAGGCAGAAGCCAGCCACGCGGGCTGAGGCCTTCGCCAGACCCTCGTCGAACTACGCGACGAGGCCTCCACCGCAACATCGATGCCGATCGCGGCTGGACCTCGAGAGCTAGCCGAGACCTGTCGCTCGTCCGTCTGCGCGCCGCCCAGCGAGCCCGGGCGGCGACTCTGTCGCAAGGGCGTTCTGGTGGCTCCTCCGAAAGTGACGGGTGTTATTCGGTGGTGGCCGTCTCAGGTTCGGCCGCCGACTGTGGCGTGCGGCCGAGGAGCATCAGGAATCGTCCGAACAGGTACGCCCCGCTCGCGCCGAAGAGCGCGAGGCTGATCCCGAGGATCGGCCAGGCCAGGTCGTTGACCGTGCCGGCATCGGGGCTCGCCGCGGACAGGAAGCCCGGGGTCCAGTCAAGCCCGATGGCCTTGAGCGCGTCGACCTGGTCGGCCGACTCGAGCCCGTAGATCTGGGGCACGATGTAGAGCGCGGAGGCGATCACGAGCAGGACGCTGACGAGGCGGAATCGCCCGGCGTCGTCGTCGGCGTCGCCCGTCAGCTTCACGACGAGCGCCCAGAACAGGACGACCGTCGCGAGCGGGGCCGTCAGCGGGAGCCCGAGGCCGATGTACAGGTTCGGCATGAGGAAGAGGGTGCTGAGTGTCAGCGTCACGAGAAGCAGGCCGTCACGGATCAGGACATAGCTCAGCCACCAGACGTCCGCCCCGAAGCGTAGCGTCAGGGTCGAAAGGAACCGCACGACATACGGTCGGGCGAAGTGGAGGGACATCGCGAACGCCCAGAGGATGGGCAGGATGGCCGACACGGAGAGCACGAGCCAGGCCTCGCCACCAGAGGTCAGGGCCTTGGCAAGATCGTCGCCACTCATTGGGGGCCTCCTACGCCTGGCCGCGGCGCGGTCGGCTGACCGACTGCCGCAGGTTGTAGATGACGGCGTACAGGCCAAGCAGGCCGGCGAGCGCGCCCGAGAGATAGCAGAGCGGCATCGCGAGGCCGAGGTTCTGCGAACTCACGAGGGCCGCGGCGAGCGAGCGAGCCGTGTCATTGTCGATCTCGGTCACCTGGACGCCGATGACGTACGGCACGATATAGAGCACGGATCCAAGGGCCAGGAGCAGCGCCTGGATTCGGAACCATTTCAGGTCGGCGTCACCGCGAGTCGTCAGCTTGATGACGAGCACCGCGAGCGCACAGACCCCGGCGAGCCCGCCCGTGATCGGCATATCCTTACTCCCGACGACGTCGGGGTAGAAGAAGATGAAGCTGCCGAGGAAGACCTGCAGCACGAGGATGTCGCGCAGGGCGACGTAGATGATCCACCACAGGTCCGCTCCCAGACGGAGCGTGAACTTGTGCAGGTTCGCGACCATGTACGGCCGGGCGACGTGGAGGGCGATCGCGAGGAGCCATAGCGCGACGAGCGCCGCGGCGATGGTTCCCTCGACGAAGCTCTCTCCAGCGTCGAAGAATCCGGAGACCTGTTCCGGGGTCATCGCGCTCCTCCTCAGCTCTGGGCGATCTGGGCCGGATCGGCAACCGCGGGAGCGGGCCGACGGGTGGGTTCATCCGCGGGACCTCGACCGGCGAGGACCTCGACGGTGGGGCTGGCGTAGATGGCGTCGCAGCGGAAGCAGCGCCCGGCCTCGGCCTGCGCCTGCGCCTCGGTGAATCCCGGACCGTGCGTCGCGAGCGTGGTGGGATCGAGCATCGGGAGGGGGGCCCGGATTCGGGGGCGTTCCGAGAGGTCGAGCCGAAGGCGCAGCTCGGGCGGTGTCGGATAGCGGACGACGCGCATGATCTCGGCCTCGCCATCGGTGACGCCGGCGAGGAACTCATGGATCGAGACGGCGGCTCGGCGACCGGCGGCCACCGCGTCAATGATCGTCTTCGGCCCGGACACGACATCGCCGCCGGCGAACACGCCGGCCCGGCCGGTAGCGGCGGTCCGTGGATCGGCGACGATGCCGGCCGATGCGCTGATTTCGATGCCGGCGCCCGGCGGCAGGATCGAAGGATCGGGCTCCTCGCCGATCGCGACGAGGACCGTGGAGGCGGTGATGGTCGACTCGCTGCCCTCGACCGCCACCCACGCGGCACCCCGCGAGGCCGTACCTCCGGCCGGGGCGGGCGACGCGCTTTCGGCTTCGGCCGGAGGATCCTGGCGGATCGTCCGGACACCGGCGACCCGGCCGTCGCGCTCGATGACCTCAGTGACCGAGATCCCGGTGATGATCGTGATCCCTTCGTGCTCGGCAGCTTCGAGCTCCTCGCCCTGGGCCGGCATCTCCGCTCGACCCCGCCGGTACAGGACAGTGACGGTCGCTGCACCGCTCCGGAGGGCCGAACGAGCCGCGTCCATCGCGGTGCTCCCGCCGCCGACCACGACGACATCGCCTTCCAGGCCCGACGGCTCACCGAGGTTCACACGCTTCAGGAACAGCGTCGCCGGGACCACGCCCTCGACCGAGTCGCCGGGGACGCCGAGCGGTCGGCTACGCGACGCCCCGGTCGAGAGGAAGATGGCATTGAACCCTTCGCGCTCAAGATCGGAGAGCTGGAAGTCGCGGCCCATCGCGGTGTCGAGCCGAAGCTCCACGCCGAGGCCGAGGATCCGGTCGATGTCGGCCCGCAGCATCTCGCGCGGCAGTCGGTAGTCGGGAATCCCGATCGCCATCATCCCGCCGGGGACCGGCATCGCCTCCATGACCGTGATGCCGTAGCCGAGCCGGGCGAGGTAGTACGCAGCGGACATGCCCGCTGGTCCTCCGCCGACGATCGCTACACGCTCCTGCCGCTTCGTCTTCGGCGGCTCGATCGGCGGAAGGTGGCCCTGCTCGGCCGCGAACCGCTTGAGCGTCCGGATCGAGATCGGCTCGTCCAGCACCCCGCGCCGGCAGACCGCCTCGCAGGGTGCGGTGCAGATCATCCCGCACACGGAGGCGAACGGGTTCACCTCGGCGGCGACGGCATAGGCCTCGTCGTACCGTCCTTCGGCGATCAGGCCGACATAGCGACCAGCGTCGGTGCCGGCCGGGCAGCCGGCCTGACAAGGCGCGATCGGCTCGCGGGTATCGTCCGGCCGCATCGATCGCCAGACCTGCCAGGGCTCGGGCCGTTCGCGCGTCTGCCACGTCTCAAGCCCGTCGAAGGGCGAAACCTTCGTCGGCTTCAGCGACTCCCGCGTCGCCTCCGACAGAGGAATCCAGGAGGGTCCGGCGCCGCCGGGCCCACGGACCGCGGCCTCGACGGGTCGGAAGATCGGGCCCTGCCGCTTCGCCAGCGGTGTCGGCTCGGAGATCGATGACAGGCTCATGACGACGACGGGGCACTCGCGGATACAGATGCCGCAGCCCACGCATTCGCCGACCTGCACCGGGTGTTCCATCATCCAGGGAAGGGGCCCCGAGCCCCAGGCATCCTCCACTCCGGATCCCTCGGGCCGGCTCATGTCGAGGGCCTGGACCGGGCAGACGTCCATGCAGATGCCGCAGTTGATGCAGTTCCCCGAGTCGATGTCGATCCGGTATCCCATGGGGCGCCTCAACGTGGTGTCAAAGGAGCGAGGTTCTGTCGATTCTCCTCCACGATGGGCCAACAAAGGCATGCCGATCGGACCGTTTCACCAGGGCCGATACGCCCTTCTCGGCCCGGGGCCTTCGATTCCGTCGATGGCCATGGCACATTCCATGGGCCATCGTCGAGCAAACAGGTGACTGACGGCTCTACTCCGATGCCCGGAACGAATTGAAAGTCTGAATCCTTGCGGTCGCTCCATGACCGCCGGTACGGGAAGGATCGCCTGCATGTCCCGGTTCGTCGGACAGAGCACGCTTGAACCACTGGCGCCGCCGCGCAGCGACGTAGTGGCCCCGGCCGGCCCGATGGTCACCCGCCTCCGGGGCGAGGATGTCATTTCCCAGGGTTTGCTCAACAAGGGAACGGCCTTCACTGACGATGAGCGGGCCGACCTGGGCCTCCGAGGGCTGCTGCCGGCCCGGGTGACGGTCATCGAGGATCAGGTAGCGCTCGAGCTGGAGCACGTCCGCCGAAAGAGCGATGACCTTGAGCGATATATCGGCCTCGCCGCGCTCCAGGACCGGAACGAGACGCTCTTCTATCGCCTCCTCGTCGACAACCTCGAGGAGTTCCTTCCGGTCGTCTACACACCGACGGTCGGTCGCGCCTGCCAGGACTTCAGTCACATCCTGCGCCGACCGCGCGGCGTGTGGATCACGCCGGACGATATCGGCGGGATCGACGAGATCCTGCGGACAGGGGCTCGAGGCAATGTCCGCCTGATCGTCGTCACCGACAACGAGCGAATCCTTGGGCTCGGTGATCAGGGTGCGGGCGGTATCGCGATCCCGATCGGCAAGCTCGCGCTCTACAGCGCCGCAGCGGGCATTCATCCGGCGTGGACCCTGCCGGTGTCACTCGATGTCGGAACCGACCGCGCGGACCTCCTCGCAGATCCGCTGTACCTCGGATACCGCGCGCCAAGGCTGCGCGGTGCTGCCTACGACCAAATCCTCGAAGCCTTTGTCGATGCGGTGCAACGCGTCTTTCCCGCCGCAGTCGTGCAGTGGGAGGACTTCAAGCAGCACAACGCGATCCGCGTGCTCGAGCGCTATCGGCACCGGCTTCCGAGCTTCAACGACGACATCCAGGGAACAGCCGCCGTTGTCCTGGCAGGCTTGCTGGCCGCCCGGCGGTCAGGGGCGAGCCTGGAGCGGGACCGGTTCCTCTTCATCGGTGCCGGAGCAGCGGCCATGGGAATCGCCAGCCTGCTGCGGCGCCATCTTGCCCTCGACTCGCGCGCCGAGACGGATGCGCCAGTGATGGCGCTCATGGACAGCGGCGGCCTGGTCCATCTCGGACGGCCCGGGCTCGCGGACGATCAGCGGCCATTTGCGCTCGATCCAGGCTGGTTCATGCGGGCGGGCTTGACGGAGAGGGAGCTCGCCGATCCCGTTGCGATCGCGCGGGTCATCGGGGCATCCGTCCTCATCGGCACGACCGGCTCCCACGGGGCCTTCTCGGAGGCGCTGGTCCGCGAAGTCGCCGCCCATAGCCAGATCCCGATCGTGTTGCCGCTCTCGAACCCCGGCGATCGAGCCGAGGCGAGCCCAGAAGACATCCTGACCTGGACGGACGGGCGGGCGCTGGTGGCCACCGGGGGACCTGGCCGCGAGGTCGCGAGTGACGACGGAGTTCGCACGATCGGACAGGCCAACAACGTTTTCATCTTTCCCGGCGTGGGGCTCGCTGCCATCGTCGCCGGCACCCGCGAAGTGACCGATTCGGCGTTTCTCGTGGCGGCGGGACGACTCGCCGAGCTCGTCACGGACGATCGTCTTTCCTCCGGCGGGATCTACCCGCCGGTCCGCGACCTTCGATCGATTGCCCGTGCGATCGGCATCGCCGTGGTCGGCCATCTGTGGGCCATAGGGACGGAGCGTCGTGTCGGCAACGAGACGATTGAGGCCTCAGTCGATCGGGCGATGTGGCAGCCCGAGTACCGGCCGTGTGTGGCCGGCTGATCGCGACGAGGTGCTTGCCACGAACCGGGGCGCCTGGATTCGAGGCGAGGATCTCCTGCACCGAGCGACCGGCTGAGGGCCTGGACTCAGCCGCCGCCGTGGTCGTAGCGGTGCTTCGCGACGAATGCGGCGGCCTGGGCGCGTCGCTCGAGGTTGAGCTTCGAGAGGATCGAGCTGACGTAGTTCTTGACGGTCTTGTCTGACAGGAAGACGTCGCTCGCGATCTCCTTGTTCGTCTTGCCTTCGGCGACGAGCAGCAGGATCTTCCGTTCCTGGGCGGTCAGCTGGGCGAGCTCGTCCGTGTAGGTGCCCGTCGCGATTCGGCGAACGCGCTCGAGGACCTTCTCCGTGACGGCCGGATCGAGTAGCGATTCGCCACGGCCGATGGCCTCGAGCGCGGCCACGAGGTCCCGCGCTCGCACCTGCTTGAGGAGATAGCCGGCCGCTCCGGCCACGATGGCCGACAGCACGGCCTCTTCGTCGGGGAACGAGGTGAGCATCACGACCCGGGTCGTCGGCAGCTCGGCCCGAATCTCACGGCACGCCTCGATGCCCGATCCGTCGGGCAGGCGGACGTCCATCACGACAATGTCCGGCTCGAACCGCCGCGCCTGCTCGACTGCTTCGGCGACCGTTCCGGCCTCGGCAACGACCTGGAATCCGTCACGTCGATCGAGAAGCGCCACGAGACCCTGTCGGACAACCTCGTGGTCGTCGACGATCAGGAGGCGGAGCAGCGGTCCCTGTCTCTCGGGAGGAGTCGACTCCGAGTGCAGCTCGGTCACGCCGTGGGCATCTCCGGCTCGAGGGTGGGCAGCCGGACGATGATACGCGTGCCCTCCCCTGGTCGACTCTCGATCGAGATTCGGCCACCGACCGCGGTCGCGCGCTCACGCAGGTTCGCCAGCCCGAGATGGCCAGGCCCGAGCTGGGTGGTCGGGTCGAAGCCGCGCCCGTCGTCCTCGAGGCAGACCGTCAGATCGCCATCCTCCACGCTCAGTGAGAGCGTCGCATGCGCGGCCGCACTGTGCCGGGCGGTATTGCTCAATGCCTCGCGGACGATCTGCAGGAGCTCGTGGGAGGCCTCCTGAGAGAGCCGGCCCTCCACGGCCTCGGCCGCGTCGAGGTCGAGCTCGATCGTCAGGCCTGGAGCCGGCTGGGTCTCCGCGACCACCGCCTTGATCGCCTCGACGAGGGTCACGTCGGCCGGAGCTCCGAGGGCCACGATGAACGTCCGGATGTCCCGGATCGTCGTGTGCAGACGATCGATCGCGCGATCGATCCGGGCCGTGGCCTCGGCCGGGTCGCCGGCCATGAGGTCCGGGACGTCCTCGAGCGTGAGCCCGACCGCATAGATGCTCTGGATGATCCCGTCGTGGAGGTCGCGACTGATCCGGAGGCGCTCGTCGACGATCGCCAGCTCCTGAACGCGCTGGTGAAGCCGGGCGTTCTGGATCGCGATGCCGGCGTGGACCGCGAACATCTCGACGAGCTCCTGGTCCTGCGGCGTGAACTCGCCCGGTCCGACCTTCTCGGTCAGGTAGAAGTTGCCGATCGGCCTTCCCGCGACCCGAACCGGAACGCCGAGGAACGAATCCATCGGCGGATGGTTCGGCGGGAACCCGTAGCTGTCGGGGTGGCTGCGGATCTCGGGAATCCGGAGCGAGACGCCGTCGCGGATGATCGTGCCGAGGAGGCCGTGCCCGCGCGGCAGCGGACCGATTCGCTCCCGTTCGTCGGCGGACATGCCGCTCGTGATGAAGCGCTCGATCCGGCCACGGGCGTCGCCGATCCCGACGGCCGCGTAGCGCGCTTCGACGAGCTCGCGGACGCGATCGACTATGAGCTGGAGGACGCGATCGAGGTCCAGCTCACCCGCGATGGCCCGCGTCGCCTCATCGAGCGCTGCGAGCCTGGCCCATGCCCGCGCGACTTCGGCTTCGGCCTCGGACAGCGAGCGACTGGCTGGACGAACGATCACCACGGAGAGCCTAGCAGCCGTGCCCGCGGGCTCGATGGCCTGCGTTTTCGTGCCGGACGTCACTTTGCGCCGGCGGGTTTCCGAGGGACCATCGGGGCATGCCAATCGAACCGCCCATGCCGATCGCGCGCGGGGGCGTCGCCCCCGCCGCCGATGCCGTCCGCGGCACCCGCGGCATCCGCCGGATCCTCCTGGCGACGGACCTGTCGGCCACGTCCGATGGAGCGTCATCCCAGGCTCTGGACCTCGCTCGAGATCTCGGCGCCGACCTGCTCGTGGTGAGCGTGATCGATCCGATGAATGGCCCGATCCCGGACCGCCCGGCCGGCCGGATCGACCAGCTGCGCGCCGATCGCGAGCTCGTTGCCCGCGGCCTCGTCACACGCGGCCGCGAGAGCGGGGTTCCCGTGACCTTCCTGATCTGGCAGGGAGATCCCGGCGAGGCGATCGTTGACGCCGCCAAGAGCGAGGCCGTCGACCTTGTGGTCGTCGGCAGCCACGGGCGCGGCTCGATGGGCCGCCTGCTCATCGGCAGCGTGTCCGACCACGTGGTCCGCCAGGCCCCGTGCCCGGTGCTCGTCGTGCGCGGGCCGCTGGCGGCCGTCCCGCACTAGGCCGTCGCTCGTCCAGAGGATCAGCGTGTGTATGCGCCTCCGGGATCGAGCTCTTCGCGAATGAGCCGTATCTCCTGGGCCGTTGGCGGCGGCGTCTCGCCGATGGCGGCAGCCATCTTCGGATCCCATGCGACTGTGGCGCGAATCTCGTCAACGCTCACGCCTGGGTGGACGGCGTCCAGCCGCATCTCGCCGGTCTCGTCGAAGTGCCAGACCCCGAGGTCGGTCACCACGACGGACGGGCCGCGCCCGAGCCAGCCTTGCTCGCGCCGGATGCGCTCGGATTGCTCGGCCCCGCCGAGATTCCCAGGCGACGTCCGAAAGTCGATCCGCTCCACGAAGCTGCGGCTGGACTGCCGCATGATCACGAAGACCTGGCGGGCGTTGATCGCGATCTCGCAGGCGCCGCCGCTGCCCGGCAGCCGCGTGGTCGGGTGCTCGTAGTCGCCGATGACCGTCGAGTTGAGGTTGCCGAAGCGGTCGATCTGGGCGGCGCCGAGGAAGCCGACGTCGATCAGCCCGCCCTGCAGGTAAAAGCTGAAGAGCTCGAACATGCTCGTGACGGCCGTCGACCCCGTGACGATCGTGGGATCGCCGATGGAGAGCGGCAGGCGCGCCGGTCGGGCGCCGAACACGCCGGCCTCGTAGACGAGCTCGAGCTCCGGCGCAACCGTACGTTGCGCCAGGTTGACGGCGATGTTCGGCAGCCCGACCCCGACGAAGCAGACGTGCTGGCCGGCGAGCTCGCGAGCCGCCGCCACGATCATCATCTCCGACTTCGAGTAGGCCGCCGAGTCGCTCACCGGTACGCCCCGTAGTCGACGGAGCCCGACGGCGCGGGCTCGGGCCTGAGCGCCTCGACACGCTCGGAGCCCAATTTCTCGACGTACTCCGTGCGATTCGCAACGCCGTCCACCCATTCGGCCAACCAGGCCTGGATCGCGGCTTCGTCCTTCGTGATCGCGTCCCAGTCGAGGTAGAACCGGTTGTCGCGGTCGTAGGCGCCCTGGACGTAGCTCGGGTGCGCGCCGAATGGCTCGACCACGACGGCGTCGACGATCAGACCCGGGATGATCGTCCGGTTCGGATCGGCCCGGATGACCGCCTCGTCGACGAGCTCCTCCACGACGACGATGACGCGATCGGCGGCGAACGCGGCCTCCTTCTGGCAGCCGAGGAGGCCCCAGATCTGCGTGTCGCCGCTCGCATCGGCCCGCTGCGCGTGCACGATCGTGACGTCCGGCTTGAGCGGTGGCACCGCGTAGACAACCCCGTCGCCGTATGGCGACTCGATCTCGCGGATGAGCGGATTGGCCTTCGGCAGGTCGGTCTCGAAGTAGCTCCGGATCGGATAGAAGGGCAGGTTCGCGGCGCCCGCCGTGTACCGGCCGACCATCCCGAAGTGGCTGTACTCCTCGATCTCGAGGCGGTCCGGGCCGGCCGCTTCGATCCGACGCCGGATCGCGCCGAGACCGCCGACACCGGGATTGCCGAGCCAGCTGAAGATGAGCTTGCGGGCGACGCCGGCAGCGATCATCTGGTCGTAGATGAGGTCCGGGGTGAGCCGGGCGAGCGTCAGGTCGCGCTTCCGCTGGCGGATGATCTCGTGGCCCGCGGCGAACGAGATCAGGTGGGTGAACCCCTCGATCGCCACGGTGTCGCCATCCTGGACGAGATCGGCGATCGCATCGCGCATCGACGCGACCTTCGAACCACTCATGGCTCGGAGTATCGACGATCCAGGAGTTCGATTGCTTCACCCTCGAACCTGGGGATGACCGATCGATCGTTCAACAGCCGCCTTGCCCGCGGGGCCCTGCATCTTCTACTTTCCACGTGATGTGAACGGAAGCAGGCGTTTTTCACACGCCTGGCTCGATGGGACCTTCGTCACCAGCCGAACGCGGCCCAATCCGGGGCTCAGCGGGCTCGTTCCCTCCTCATCGGGCTGCCAGGCCGCCGTACCGGTAGTCGAGGCGCGGCATTTCCGGTCCGGGCACCCCCGAATTGGCGGACTTGTACACGTGATGTGAATTCGTGCGTCGGGCGAGAGGGAGCTCGTGCGTCGCAGCCGTCAGCCGTCGACCTCGCCGTCGTGCATCGCGCCGGCGTGGGTGGCGTCGGCGATGACCTGACGCGGATGGGCAACCGCTGCGGCGACTGCTTCGCCGAAGATCCGGACGCCCGTGACCATCTCGTCCGCCGACACGATCAGCGGCGGGCACATCCGGACCGTCTGTTTGCCGCACTCGAGGACGAGCAGGCCGCGCTCGAACGCGGCCCACTGGACGGCCTCGGCCCGTTCAGGGCTGTCGAACTCGATCCCGATCATCAGGCCCTTGCCGCGGATCTCCGTGATGACGCCGGGGAAGCTCGCGGCCAGCTCGCCGAGGAGCCCCGTCGCCTGCTGGCCGCGAACCCGGGCGTTCTCAACGAGGCCGCCCTCGAGGAGCTCGATCGTCGCCAGGGCCGCAGCGCATGCGACGGGGTTGCCTCCGTACGTCGAACCGTGGGCGCCGATGCCCCACGACTCCATGATCTCGGCTCGCGCGACCAGCGCCCCGAGCGGCATCCCCGATGCGATCCCCTTCGCCACGAGGAGGATGTCCGGCTCGACGTTCCAGTGCTCGACCGCCCACATCTTGCCGGTCCGCCCGGCGCCGGACTGGATCTCGTCGGCCACGAGCAGGATGCCGTGCCGGTCGCACAGCGCGCGAAGGCCCTCGAGGAACCCGTCCTCGGGGACGATGTAGCCGCCCTCGCCCTGGATCGGCTCGACGAAGATCGCGGCGACCTCGTTGGCCGGGATGAGCCGCTCGAACAGGACCTCGTCGAACCATTTGAGGTCGGCGACGTGGCCGAAGGGCGCGTGGTAGATGCCGGGCAGGAGTGGGTCGAAGCGGGCGTGGTACTTGGCCTTCGAAGCCGTCAGGCTCACGGAGCCGTACGTGCGGCCGTGGAAGCCGCCGAGGAAGCCGACGATGTACGGCCGGCCGGTGGCGTGGCGCGCGAGCTTCATCGCGGTCTCAACCATCTCGGTGCCCGAGTTGCCGAGGTACGTCCGGAGCCGGCCCGACATCGGGGCGATTCGCGCGATCTCCTTCGCCGTCTCGGCATAGATCGGGAGATAGAAGTCGGACGCCGAATAGTGAATGAGCTCGCTCGCCTGCTCCTTGATCGCGCCGACGACCTGCGGATGGCCGTGGCCGGTCGAGTTGACGGCGATCCCGGCGGCGAAGTCGAGGAAGAGATTGCCGTCGATGTCCTCGATCGCCATGCCTCTTCCGCGGACCGGCACGATCGGGTACGCACGCGGCAGGCTGGGCGAGGTCCAGGTCTCGTCGAACGTCACGTGGGCGCGAGCCTTCGGCCCGGGGATCTCGGTGATCAGGTCCGGAACGGGCCGCTCATCGAGACCTGCAGGGGCGGGCTGAATCCGCGATGGCGCCTGACTCACGAACCACCTCGATGCATAGGATGTATGCAGACTGGATATGGCGAGTCTAGCAGGCGGCCGATCCCATCTCCGCCTTGCCGCGCCCCTCCC
>DAINSJ010000007.1:0-10803 GCA_036741375.1 Candidatus Limnocylindrales bacterium | reverse complement strand
GCCTTGCCGCGCCCCTCCCCAAGCACAGGAACCCCCAGATGTCATGCCAGGTGTCATTAGGAGCGAGCCCAGCTCCGAGCGAGCGCGCCGGTTGCCCGGACGCTCCGATTCGGCCCCGAATGCCATCGCGGGTGGCATTGAGCCAAGGATCCGGTCGCCGAGCGTCGAATCGGGTCGGCACGGTGGCGGCTGCCGTCCCGAATGACACCGCCGGTGGAATCCGGGAATACTCTGTGCGGCGGCCGAGGGCGATCGAGTTCTGATGCGGTCGCCGAGTGCGATCGCGGCTCCGGTAGTGAGCTCGCCGCCGATGGAGAGCGTAGCCTTCAGGAATGAGCCCTCGAGACCGAAGTCAGGCGCAACCGCGCGACGCGCGGCCGGAACGCACCCAGGGTGGCGAGAAGCCGCTGCTCCAGGGTCACCTCAAGAAGAAGCGGTTCAGCCCGCAACCCGCGGTCGAACGAGGGCCCGATGTCGAGGTCCCGCCGGCCGCCGACGAACCCGCGACGCCAAAATCGCGCGGGAGAGCCACCAAGAGCCCCGAGAACATCGCGACACGCCGGCACCTGGAGGGCTCCGACCAGGGCCCCAAGTGATCGCTTAGTCGACGACAGTGTGGCTCTGCTCGCGCATGAACTGGCTGACGTAGTACATCGAGAGGCCGGCCTTGCCGGTCGAGCCGCTGCCCTTCCAGCCGCCGAACGCCTGGACGCCGGGCCACGCGCCCGTGGTCGCGCCGGCTCGGCGGTTCACGTACAGCACACCCGCCTGAATCTCGTCGAGGAACTTCGTGACCTCGGCCGGATCCTCGCTGTAGACGCCTGCCGTCAGGCCGTAGACCGAGTCGTTCGCGAGCGCGAGAGCCTCGTCGAGGGAGTCGACCGGCGCGACCGCCGTGAACGGCACGAACAGCTCGTCCCGGAACAGCCGATGGCTCGCCGGGAGCCCGCCAACGACCGTGGGCTCGACGTAGAAGCCACGCTCGAGGGGGCCATCGGCCAGGTGCTCGCCGCCGATGTAGACCACCCCGTCTTTCCGAGCCTCGCCGACGGCCTGCTGGTGGCGGTCGACCGCCTTCTCGTCGATGACCGGGCCCAGCCAGTTGTGGCGCTCGATCGGGTCGCCGATCGTGATCTTCTCGGTCTTCTCGACCAGGAGCCGGATGAGCTCGTCGTGGACCTGCCGCTCGACGTAGACCCGCGAGTTCGCCGAGCACTTCTGCCCGCCGAACCCGAAGGCCGACCGCATGATCCCCTCGGCCGCCTCCTCGAGGTCGGCCTTGCGCGAGACGATCGCCGGGTTCTTGCCACCCATCTCGACGATCGCGGGCCTCGGCCACGCGGTAGAGAACGACTTGAAGATCTTGAAGCCGACGTCGAACGAGCCGGTGAAGACGATCCCGTCGATCCCCGGGTTCGTCTGGAGCTCATCGCCGACGGTGTCGCCGGGGCCCATGACGAGGTTCAGCGCGCCGGCGGGGACCCCGGCGTCGACGAATGCCTGGACGAGATTGACGCCCGACAGCGACGCCACGGTCGCCGGCTTGTAGACCACCGTGTTGCCGGCCATGAGCGCCGCCGAGATCGGGCCGACTGCCAGCGCCATCGGGAAGTTGAACGGACTGATGACGGCGAAGACGCCGTGCGGCCGGAGGACGGTCCGGGTGTGGACGGCGAGGTCCCCGAGGTTGTCCATCGGGTGGTCGTAGCCGTCGTTGTCCTCCATGGTCTTCGCGTAATACCGGATGAGGTCGGCGGCCTCCTCGACTTCGCCGAGCGCCTCGAGCCGGCTCTTGCCGACCTCGACCGCCATGTCGGCGCCGTACTTCATCTGGCGCTCCGAGATCAGCTCGGCGGCGGCCTTCAGGATCGTCAGGCGGTCGCGCCACGGCGTATTGCGCCAGGCTGGCGCGGCGCGGCGAGCGGCATCGATGGCCTTCTGAACGTCCGCCCGATCGCCCTTCGCGAACGTGCCGAGGAGGATGTCGCGGTCGATCGGCGAGCGGGCCTCGAAGGTCCCGGCCGACCCGTCGACCCACTGCCCGTCGATGAGGTTCTTGTGGGCACCACCGAGTCCCGCCCGGGACTGTTCTACGCCCGCGTCGTACAGGGCGTGGAGCTCCTCGTTGTCGTTCCGGAGGGTCGCGTAGGTGATCTTGATCCGGGGTTTGGTCTCGGTGGTCATCGGGTCTCCACGGTGCCGCTCGATCGGCGGCGGACGGCGCGTGCGGGTCGAGCCCCGGGCGCGAGAAGTTGCTGCCAGTCTACTGCGCAGGTGTGCCGATAGACCCGTCAGGCGAGAGCGGCGACGACTTCGGCGAGGTCGCGGGCCACGGCGTCGGCTCGAACACCGGACGCCGCCTCATCGCCAGTGACCTTGCCCGACAGGACGAGGATGCCGCGCAGGCCGACACGTCGGGCCGCCGCGACGTCGGCCTTCGGGTCGTCGCCGACCATCGCGACGTCGCCGGTCCGAAGACGATCGCCGCCCGACTCCGCGATCTCGCTTCGGAGCTCGTTGACGGCCTCGCGAAACACGACCGCCGAAGGCTTGCCGCAGATCACCGCGCGCCGCCCCAGCGCGTGCTCGAGGCCGATGACGAGCGCCCCGGAGTCGAGCGTCGGCCCGCGTTCGGTCACCCACCACGGATTTCGGTGCATCGCGATGAACGCAGCGCCGGCGCGCAGGTGGCGGAACGCGATGTTGAGGTTCCGGAAGGACAGCGCATCCCCCGCGTCGCCGATGACCACCGCATCGACCTCGGCTCCGGGGGCCCCGGCCTCCTCGACCGTCACGGTGTCCTGCCCCTCCCACTCCCGAAGCGCGTCGGGCGACGCGAGCACAAAGAGCCTCGCACCCGGGTACCTCATTGCCGTGTAGACCGCCGCGGCCGATGCGGCCGTGATGATCCGATCGGGCTCGGGTGGCAGGCCCGTGAGCTTCGAGAAGGTCGCAGCCAGCGTCGACCGATGGGTCAGCGAGAAGTTCGTGACAACCCGGTACGGGATGCTCCTTTCGCGAAGGGTCTCCAGCGCGCCGATCGATCCCGGGATCGCCGCCCCGCGATAGAGCAGCACCCCGTCCGCGTCCAGGACGAAGGCCCGAACCCCGGCCAGCGCGCTCCGAAGGTCCTTCGAGGCGCGACGATCGGGCCCCGCCGCGGTCGGTTTCGACATCGGCGCGATGGTAGTCTCGGCTGACTGGACGGAGGGTTCGATGGGCCTGCTCGACGGCAAGAAGGCGCTGATCTTCGGCGTCGCGAACGATCATTCGATCGCCTGGGGGATCGCGAGCGCGCTGCACGAGGCGGGCGCGACGCTCGGGTTCTCCTCGATCGAGAGCCTCATCGAACGCCGGGTTCGACCACTGGCGACGTCGATCGGGTCGACATTCGTCGAGGCGTGCGACGTCCAGTCCGACGACCAGATCCGGGGCGTCATGGACAAGTGGCGCGAGGCATACGGCGAGATCGACATCCTCGTGCACGCGCTCGCCTTCGCCAAGCGCGAGGACCTCGACGGCGCCTACGTGGACACCTCGCGCGACGGGTTCGCCCTGGCCCTCGATGTCTCGGCCTATTCGCTCGTCGCGCTCGCCCGGGAGGCACGATCGCTGCTCCACCCTGGATCGAGCGTCCTGACGCTGACGTACTACGGCGCCGAGAAGGTCGTGTCGAACTACAACGTGATGGGCGTGGCGAAGGCCGCGCTGGAGGCGAGCGTCCGGTATCTCGCAGCGGATCTCGGCCCGGAGGGGGTCCGCGTCAATGCGATCAGCGCCGGCCCCGTCCGGACGCTTTCGGCTGCCGGGATTGCCGGATTCAAGAAGATGTACGGCTCGTTCGCGGACGTCGCACCGCTCCGCGCGAACATCACGATCGAGGACGTCGGGAAGACCGCGCTCTGGCTGGCATCGGACCTGTCAAGCGCCGTCACCGGCGAGGTGATCTACGTCGACGGCGGATTCAACATTCTCGGGGTTCCGCTCGCCGAAGAGTGACGTCGGGCCGCCCGAGCCCCATGGCCTGACCTGCGCCGACCCTAGGCTCCGCCGAGCCGGTACAGGGTGCCCTGGGTGTTCGTGAAGATCGGCTGGTATCCGGCCGCGGCGAGATCGTGGTCGATCCCCAGCGGCAGGTCCTTGTCCGGCTCGAAGAGGAGATACGGGTACTCCTGCGAGGCCAGCAGCTCCGGCAGCTGCTTGTAGTCCATGAGCCGGCCGCCAACGGTGTGGATGCTGTGCTCGGCATCGGGGCTCACGTCCGTCTCGGTGACGCCCGTGAAGACGCCGAGCGGCGTGGCAACCCACTGCTGGAAGCTCTTGGCGACGTGGAGGATCGGCGTGTCGGGGCCGATCCGGCCGGCGTCGATCTCGGCCCGGACGGCGTCGATCAGCGCCCGGCGGGGCGGATCCACGAGGTTGCGCGTGTCCGGAAAGCCGGTCCAATAGCCGGTTCCGGCCCAGCGGAGGTCAATCGCGAGTGCCTCCGAGAGGCGGTGCTCGCCCAGGTGCAGGTCGTCGATCGGGGCGACGCGGAGCGGGACGGCAGCCACGACCACGAACAGACCGACGGCGCCGACCCGGGCGAGCCACGGCAAGCTGGGGGCCTGCCAGAGCCAGGCCAGCGCCGCCGCCGCTCCGACGGCGAGGATCGCCGGCAGCCAGTAGTAGAGGGTCTTCGGCAGCTCGAAGCGCAGCGCCTGCCCGAGGAGCCCGGTGCCCTGGACCGGCACCAGCTGGGTGCCGATTGCCACCACGAGGCCGATGGCGGCTCCGGCCAGGACCACCGGTGAGCGCGCCCCGGGTGCACCAGCGATCGCACCCGCCGCCGCCGCGAGGAGCAGCAGCGCCGCGCCCTCGATGATCGGCCTCGGTCCCTTGTCGATCGAAAGCTCGACCTGGGTCGCGGCGAAGACGGCGATCGGGATCAGGATGACCGGCGTCCAGCGCAGCAGCCGCAGGAGCGGGCGGTGCAGCGCGGTGGCGCGCTCGATAGCACGGCCCGCGAGGATCGCCACCGGGATGCCGGCGATCGCGAAGCTCGTCGGCAGCGCGATGCCAACCATCGTCGTCAGCTGCGGGATCGCCGCGATCGCCGCCGTGAGGGCCGCGGTGATCCCGAGCCGCCCGGCCCGCTCTGGCATCGCGGCCGCGACCACGCCAACGGTCGCGACGGCGAGCGAGCCGATGATCGGGTGGACGAAGATCGCCGCCGCGAGCCCGAGGCCAAGGAGCACGCCGTCGGAGAGCCAGGGACGCGGGGCACTCGCCGTGACCGGGGACTTCGGGGGCTCCATTTGCAGGCGTTCGGCAACGAGCGCGAGCCCCCAGGCCACGAGCGGGAAGACGATGACTGTCGCGCGATCGTCGGACAGGCGGGCGAACGTGCCCGTGAGCGCGAAGGCGAAGAGGGCCCACGGACCCGCCGCGGACCCGCCCACCGCTGTCGCCAGTCGGTACGCCCCGATTCCGACGAGGATCGTCGATGGCAGGATGAACGCCGAGAGCGCGAGCGTGGCCGGCAGCCCGGACATCGTCGTGAGCGTGCCGAGCAGCCCGATGTAGCCGAGCAGCGTCCGCGACGGCCCATAGATCGGCGACTGCGTCTCGGTCAGCGGACCAAAGCTGCCGAACGTCCGCAGGTGCTCCGCGGGCGCGACGTGGTTCGGCAGGATGTCGATGAACGGCACGACCGGGCTTGCGAGCTGGAGGAGAATCGGGCCCGCCCACACGATCCCGATCAGGACCGCGAACGGCAGCGAGCCGAGGTGCTCCAGGCTCGGCCGCCAGTCGCGACCCGCGAGGATGGGCCGCAGGCGCCAGGCGGCGGCGAGGATCAGCCCGTCCGCGACCCACAGGATCGGCGATCGGAACAGCGCAACCTGGCCGAGGACCGCCAGGAACGCGAGATCCTTCAGCACTGCAGCGACCATCGCCGAAAGGGCAGCGTCGGTCACTGAATCGAACGGCGTGCGGCGCACGAAGCGGGCGATGACGAGGCCGGCGCCGAGGTCGACGGCCGTGACGACGAGCATCAGGAGAGCGGCGGGCAGCGTGACAGGCAGCGCGTCCAGGACCCCCTGGAGCGCGCGATCGCCGTTGAACCCGAGCGCCTTGGTCGGGGCGAGGATGACGAGGCCGATCGCCAGCGCGGTCAGGCCGGCAACGCCGACGAGGTCGCGGGCGATGTCGTCCCGGTCGCGGAGGCGGTCCGTCAGCACGGCGCCGATGGTAGGACCCCGCGCGCCGGGTTCAGACGAAGGTGCGGGCGCTCTCCATGCCGAGGATCGCGATCCCGATCAGGACGAGATCCCACTTGCCGATGGTCCGAAGTCGTTCCTGCGCCGCGTGCATCCGGCCCATGAGGTCCGCGCTCGGCGGACCGCCGGCGTTCTTCATCTCCTGTCCGATCGCGCCCACGTTCTTCACCGCTGGAGTGATCAGCAGGTTCCCGCCGATCCAGGCGATGATCGCGGCGATCGCGCCGACGGTGTAGATGAGGCCGGGGGTCGTCGTCCAGAGCTGGAAGCCACCGGCCTGGCGGTAGTAGAGGGCCAGTCCGGCAAGGACCGCGACGGTCGAGGTCGCGGCGAAGTAGATCGGCGCCTTGCGCTTGTTGATCAGCTCGTCGACGAACTTCTCGGCGTCAGGACCGAGCTTGTTGATCGTCGGCTCGATGTAGAAGAAGAACAGCGCCGCGCCGCCGGCCCAGAGGATGGCCGAACCGATGTGCAGCACCCGCAACGCGGCATAGAACAAATCCATCCGATCCTCCTCGCGCAGAAATTCCGATCCAGTTTTCGCAACAGCGTAGCGGGCGCATGGAGGCCCGATCAGCCGAATCGACGAAGGGAGATGGAGCGGGAGACGGGATTCGAACCCGCGACATCCAGCTTGGAAGGCTAGCGCTCTACCAACTGAGCTACTCCCGCCCGGGATTGCCTGTGCACTTCGCGTGCGTGCAGAACGATACCAGTGGGGCTGTCCCGCGACACATCCTCACGAAGTCAGTTGGTTGCCGTGATCGGCAGCGCCCGCGGGATGAGCTCGGGAATCCGTTCGAGGAGGCCCCACAGGGTCGTTGAGAAGGGCGACATGGGGCGGGCACCCAGCCGCTCGACCGCCACGATCTGCCGCCGGATCGTGGCCGCGCCGACGAGTCCGATCTCCCGAAGCGAGCCAGCGATGAGAGCGTCGGCGACCGCCGTCCCGGGGAGCAGCGCCACGCCAAGCCCCCGCTCGACCATCCGCTTCGCCGCCTCGATGTTGTCGACTTCGGTGACGCCACGAGGGACGACGCCCGCAACACGGAACAGGGCGTTCGTCAGGTCGTAGTAGCTCGACGTTCGGTCGAACAGGATGAGCTGGGCGTGCTTGACTTCCGAGACGTCGACCCTGCCTGCCACAGCGAACGGATGGTCTGGCCGGGCGACGAGGACGAGCTCGTCCTCGTAGAGCGGGCTGCTGCGGACGCGCGGGTCGCGAAGCTGGCGGACGATCCCGAGCTCGACCTCGCCGCGAGCAACGAGGTCCACGATCTCCTCCGAATGCCCGGTCCGTACTCGCAGGCGAACGTCCGGGTGTCGCTCCGTGAATCGAACCAGAACCTCCGGCAGGACGTACGCGCTGACGGCGGGAGCAACCGCGAGGGCGAGCTCACCGATGACGCCCTGTTCCAGTTCCCGGACGAGCGAACCGCCGCTCCGGATCGCCTCGATCGCGCGGTCCGCGTGGGGAAGGAAGGCGCGGCCAGCGGGGGTCAAGACCATCCCCGCGTGGGTCCGCCGGAAGAGCGCGGCGGCGAGCTCCGCTTCGAGCGCCTGGAGCCGGGCGGTGAGCGCCGGCTGGCTGATCGAGAGGGTATCCGCTGCGCGCCGCATGTTCCCCAGCCGGGCGATCTCGACGAACCCTTCGATCTGGGCGAGAAGCATGGTTCCGCCTCCAAGAGGCTTTTTGTGATCAGGATGATTGATCAAACACTATCACACGTTCGATTGGACTGATGGACGAGAAGGTCGTAGGGTTGACGTCCCAGCGACGAAAGGGTGTCTCCCATGCAACTCAATGTCGATGTACGTCAGCCGGTCCAGCAGACCGCCGATTCGGCTCAGCCTTCGCATCCGTGGATCCTCGGCCTCATGGCGGTCGACGACGGCCCGCTCGCCAAGCCCGCACCGCGCCCGTACAGCTACTTGGCCGAATGCGAATGCCCCGACGATTGCCTCAGGGACCACGAGAACGAATGACACCGCCGACCAGTCGGACGGCAACGCCGGAGGTTTCGAACGCGGATACAGCGACGCCGATAGCCCCTCAACGCGGGGAGATCGCGATGAACGCATTCGAAACGCAAGTCGCGGCAGCACGCGAGTGGTTCGTGAGGTCCCGGTTCGAAGGCATCGTTCGCCTCCATACCGCGCGGGACGTCGCCGCCCAACAGGGCACGATCCAGCCGGACTACACCGTCGCCCGAACGGCCGCCGAGGCGTTCTATTCTCGACTTCGCGAGCTGTTCTCCCGAGGCGAGCAGATCACGACCTTCGGCCCATATTCACCCGGCCAGGCCGTGGTGATGAAGCGGCTGGGAATCGAAGCCATCTACCTGGGCGGCTGGGCGACCTCCGCGAAGGGCTCGAAGACGGAAGACCCCGGTCCGGACCTCGCGAGCTATCCCCTCGGCCAGGTCCCCGACGAGGCGGCCGGACTGGTCCGCGCGCTCCTCGCTGCCGACAAGAACCAGCATTTCGCCCGCGTCCAGATGGACGACGAGCAGCGGCGAGCCACGCGGGAAGTCGACTTCCGCCCGTTCATCATCGCCGACGCCGATACGGGGCATGGCGGCGACGCGCACGTTCGGAACCTCGTCCGTCGATTCGTCGAGATCGGGGTGCCGGGCTACCACATCGAGGATCAGAAGCCGGGCGCCAAGAAATGCGGTCACCAGAGCGGCAAAGTCCTGGTCGCCCAGGACGAGCAGAACAAGCGGCTCAATGCCGCGCGCCTGCAACTGGACATCATGCGGGTGCCCGGCATCATCGTCGCCCGGACCGACGCCGAGGCCGCGACGTTCCTCGACAGCCGCACTGACGAGCGGGACCAGCCGTTCATCCTCGGGGCGACGAATCTGGAGCTGCCGAGCTACCGAGTGGGCTTCCTCGCGATCCATAAGACGCTGCACGACCTCGGGTTCGACGAGATCCGAGGTCACCTCCTGTTCGCGGTGCCCGACGACGACCTGCGGAAGGCCGTGTCCTGGCTCGCGCAGGTCGGGATGATGTCATTGATCGAGCGGAACACCCAGACCGTTCGCGTGACGGATGGCGGGACACAATTCGAGGAGATGCTCGACACCATCGACACGCAGTACGCCGAGGTGTGGCAGTCGGAAGCGGGCCTCAAGACCTACGGTGAGGCAGTTGCCGACGTCCTCGAGCTCCGGATCAGCGAGGGCGAACGGTTCGCCATGACACTCGAGGATTGGGAGGCGTTTGCCACCCGCGCGTCCTTCTCCGAGATCCGGGCGAAGGCGGACGCACTTGACATCCGGGTGACCTGGGATCCCGAGCTGCCCAAGACGCCGGACGGCTACTACCAGGTCCAGGGTGGGATCGACTACGCGATCGCCAAGTCGCTTGCGGCGGCGCCGTTTGCCGATCTGCTGTGGATGGAGACGAAAACGGCCGATCTCGAGGACGCGCGGCGGTTCGCCGAGGCGATCCATGCCGAGTATCCGGACAAGATGCTGGCGTACAACCTGTCGCCGTCGTTCAACTGGGACACCACGGGCCTGAGCGACGACGAGATGCGGCGCTTCCCCGAGGACCTCGGGAAGCTTGGCTTCGTGTTCAACTTCATCACCTACGGAGGCCACCAGATCGACGGCCTCGCCGCCGAGGAGTTCGCCACGGCGCTGCGAGAGGACGGGATGCTCGCCCTGGCCCGCCTCCAGCGGAAGTTCCGGCTGCTGGAATCTCCCTATCGGACGCCGCAGTCCCTCGTCGGCGGAGACCGCTTGGATTCAGCACTCATGGCCGCGTCCGGGCGGACCGCGGCGACGAAGGCCATGGGCAAGGGCTCAACCCAACATCAGCATCTCGTCCAGACCGAGGTGCCGACCAGACTGCTCGAGGGATGGCTCGAGACATGGGCGACCCGTTGGGAGCGGCCGACGAACATCCGCGTCGAGCTGCGGCCTCACACGGCTGGATCCGACCTCCTCGAGCTCCGAGTCGTCGATGACTCGGACGACCCCCTCGCCAACGTGATCTTCGCCAGCATCGTGGACCGCCGGGGCCGGAGCATCCTCTCGATCCGTGATCAGAACACCGCGCCATCGATCCGCAGACGGCGCTTGATGACGCTCGTCCAGCTGTTCCTGATCCACCGCTATCGCGCCGGCGCGCTGCACTACCTGACGCCCACTGAGGACAACCGGTCGCAGACGCAGCGGATGCAGGAACTGGGCATCTTTTCGGTCGTCCGGACCGAGATCGGCCAGATCATCGTCGCGGATGTCAACCGCGAGCGCATTGTCGAACTGGTTCGGCCCGAAGCGGACTCCCTCGTGGAGCTGATCCGGAAACCGATTGCACAACACGCGTAGCGTCGTGGCGTGGTCTTGACGGCCGTCGCGGCTATGATCGGTTCGAAGGCTGGCGCTCTACCAACTGAGCTACTACCGCTCGGCGGGGCATCCTAGCAGCGCTCAATCACAACACTGCAACGAGTGCGTCAATCGCAGCGAGCATCGGCTGCCGTCGGTCGGCGTCCAGACCAGCGGTGAGCGCCCGGGCCCGGTCAGCC
>DAINSJ010000006.1:0-26454 GCA_036741375.1 Candidatus Limnocylindrales bacterium | reverse complement strand
CCGCTCAAGGACGAGATCGAATCGCGGGTCCACGCGGCGCTCGACCCGATCGGCGTCGAGTCGGTCGAGCTGACCTGGGGCGCCACGGTCCGCCGGGCCGCGCCGCGAACCCCTGAGCAGCTGCTCCCGGGCGTGAAGAACGTCATCGCCGTCGCGTCGGGCAAGGGCGGCGTCGGCAAGAGCACGGTGTCGGTCAACCTCGCGGTCGCGCTCGCGAAGGATGGCGCGTCGGTCGGCCTCCTCGATGCCGACATCACGGGCCCGAACATCCCGCTCATGCTCGGGCTCGAGGGCCAGCCCGGGAAGACCATCGACAACAAGATCGAGCCCCTGAGCCGGCACGGCGTGAAGGCCATCTCGATCCAGTTCTTTGTGCCCAAGGGCCAGCCGATCATCTGGCGCGGACCGCTCGTCGGCGGCGCGATCACCCAGTTCCTCCGCGACGTCGACTGGGGCGAGCTCGACTACCTCGTGATCGACCTCCCGCCCGGCACGTCCGATGCGCAGCTGACGCTCGCTCAGGCCGTGCCGATCTCAGGGTCCGTCCTCGTGACGACGCCGCAGGAGGTCGCGCTCCTCGATGTCGAGAAGGCGCTCGCGATGTTCAAGCGGATGAGCGTCCCGGTCATCGGCCTCGTCGAGAACATGACCGCGCTCGCCTGCCCCCACTGCGGCGAAATGATCGAGCTGTTCGGCCGGGGCGGCGGCGAGCGCTTCGCCCGCGAGCATGGCCTCGAATACCTCGGCGGCGTCCCGCTCGACGTGACCGTTCGACAGGGCGGCGATGTCGGGGTGCCGGCCGTTGCCCAGCGTGAGCCGGGACCCGCTGCCCGGGCACTGACGGACATCGCCCGCACCGTGGCCGCCCGCATGAGCGTGCGGGCCGCGACGAACGCCGGTCAGCCGGTCCTGACGATCTCCTGATCCGCCGAGCGCCTGGCGCTCGCCACCTCGACGACCATCCCCGGCGTTGCGGGGGCCACGGGCACGCCGGATGCCTCGCACATCGTGGCGATGATCTCGCGACGCTCCGAGTGGTAGTGGACGAGGAGTCCCTTCGGCACCCCTGAGCGCTTGACGTGGTCGATGGCCTCCTCGGTGCAGAGGTGGCCGCGCTTCACGTCGTCGGTGAGCGAGGACTCGAGCGTTGCCTCCAGGATGAGCAGATCCGCGCCCCGGGCCAGGTCGACGACCATTTCCGAGGGACCCATGTCCCCGGCGTACACGATCCGGGCGTCGGGTCCCGTGATGTTCATCGACCAGGCCGGCACGTAGTGACCCACCTGGTGCGGCTCGATCGTGAGGTTGCCGATCCGGATGACGTCGCCGGTGGCGTACTCGGTGACGTCGAACGCGGGGTTGAAGAAGCCGGGCCGCTCGGCGATCGCGGCAGCGAGGTGCTCGAGCTTGTCGAGGCCGCCGGGCGGGAGATAGACGGGCAGCTTCGGATCGGAGTCTTCCCCCCACAGGAAGCGATAGCGCAGGGGCGCCATGTCGATCCAGTGGTCGGCGTGGAAGTGCCCAACGACGAGGCCGGACAGGTTCGTGGCCGGTCCGAACGCGGCTTCGAGCCGGGACGCGATCCCGCTGCCGATGTCGAACAGGACCGCGGTATCACCCGATTCGACGAGCACGCCCGACGCTGCGCTGTCGGCTGCGGGCCGGGCGGTTCCCGTCCCGAGGACGGTCAGGCGCATTGCTCCTCCAACACGAACGGGTGGCTCTGGACCCCGGGGAATGCTGCCGCTTCGGTCGCGGCCGAGGAAGACCGCCGACGACGCGAACATTGTCGCGCGGGCGACACCATCGCGCGGGTCGCCCTCAGGCTGCAGCGCCGGCCCGGAGACGCGCCAGCAGGATCGAGGCTGCGGCGATGGCCGCACGCGACCGACCGAGCGGCCCGTCCAGGAAGACGATCCGATGCTCGCGATGGTCGCCCTCGGGCGCCGAGATCGCGACGGTCGCTGCCAGATCGCCGCCCTGTGGCGTGACTTCGACCGCAAGCCCGATCTCGCAGCCGCCGAGCTCGCGAACGCGGCCGGCGAGATGCTCCACGTCGGACTCGTGGCCGTTGTGGGGAGCCGGCCGCGCCTGGAGTGATTCGGCAAACGCGAGCCGGTCTCCGAGCCCCTCGCCGAGCAGTCCCAGCAGCGCCCCGCGAAGGCCGATCTCCACGATGGCGAGGCGCTGATCGCGCTGCTCCAGCTCGGCGAGAATGGCGGCGGACCAGGTCGTTGAGCCGCGGGCCCAGACCGCGTCCCCGATGAGCTCGAGGACGCGCGCCTCGGCGGCTTCCACCAGCTCCTCGGCCGTCCGCCCGGCCTCGGCAACCGCGCTGATCCGGATGTCGACGCCATCGGAGCGGGCGTAGGTCGCGACGATCGGGTTGGCGTCGCGATCCAGCAGCGAGCCAAGCCGGTCGGCGATGACGGACTCGCCGAGCCCGGTCGTTCGAAGCGTGAGCGAGGCCATGGGCCGTCCAAGGCCGCGCTCGGTCAGGCGTGGCACGACCCAGCCCTCCCACATCGGGCCCATCTCGCGCGGCGGTCCGGGGAGGACGACCACGACCCGTCCGTCGGGCCGGTCGACCCACCAGCCCGGGGCCGTCCCGTGATCGTTCGGCACGATCGTGGCCGACGGGATGCGCCAGGCCTGCTTCCGATTCGCCTCGGGAAACGCCAGCCGGCGCCGGGCGAAGAGCTCCTCGAGCCAGGCGCTGACGTCGGGGTCCACGGTCGGCGACTCGCCGACGGCGGCCGCCAGTGCCTCGCGGGTCAGGTCATCGGGCGTGGGTCCGAGGCCACCGGTGGCGACAACGATGTCCGCCCGGGCGAGGCCGGCGAGGAACGCGTCCCGAACCGTGGCCAGATCGTCGGGCAGGGCGGCGATCCGGACGACGTCCACCCCTCGTTCCGTGAGCGCCCGGGCGAGGTCGCCGGCGTTCGTGTCCCGCGTCTCACCGATGGTGATCTCCGTGCCGATCGACAGGATCTCGGCGGTCGTCAGGGTTCGCATCCCACGGAGCGTACCGGCGCTGACACCTCCTCGCGCTGGCATGGCAGGCGATCGCGAGGGCACGCGCTGCTAGAATCCGGCCTCACCCAAGACCGGAGGTAGCGTGCAGCCCGACGAGCCCACGAACGGCGCCGACCGACACGCCGGCTCTGTGCCTGCCGGAGCAAGCGGCGAGCCACCGGGGATCCGGGAGCAGATCGGCGCAACGATCAAGGCCGGGAAGCGTCTCGTCACCGCCCACGTCGACCTCGCCAAGGCCGAAGCCAGCGAGATCGTCAACGAGGTCAAGCGGACGGTCGCCCTGGCGGCCGTGGCGCTCGGGCTGCTCTTCGTCACCGGCCTCCTCCTCACGATCGGCCTCGTGCTGTTCCTCGGCGAGTGGCTCTTCGGGTCGATCGGCTGGGGCGTGCTCCTCGGGACCTTTCTGTTCCTTGACCTCGCTGCCGTTGCGCTGCTCGTCGCCATCGGAATTCGTGGCAGCCGGCTGGGCTCGAGCTTCGGGATCGCCGCCCTTATCGGCGTCCTCGTCGGGGTCGTCCTCGGCTTCGATCTTGCACACCGCGGCTGGGTCACCGTTGCTGATTCGATCGCGCCGACCCTGGATCCGTCCACCCGGCCGCTCGTGGTGGCGGTAGCGGCGCTCGCGATCATCGGTGCGGTCGTCGGTCTGGTCGGCGGTCTTCGCGGCGGGACCGGTGCCTCCATCGGCGGCCTCGTCGGCGGAGCGATCGTCGGCGCACTGCTCGGGCTGCTGTCCTCGACGACGATCCCGGGAACCGTGGGGGCCGCCCTCGGGGTGTGGGTCGCCCTCATCGTCTGGCCGATCCTCGCCGGCAGGGAGGTCCTTCGAACCGGCATCGACGGCGAGGCACTGCGCCAGCGATTCATGCCCGACCAGACCATCGAGCTGACAAAGGAGACGATCGAGTGGGTACGCGCACGAACGCCGCTCGCGCCGAAGTCCTAGCCGCGCGGCAGGGACTCGACGAGGAGCTCATCCGCCTGGAGGCGTCGGGTCGGGCCGCGATCGACATCCCGGCGCGGCTCCGACGCGAGCCGGCCAAGATCGCGGGCACCGCGGCAGGCGCCGCCTTCCTGCTGCTCGGCGGGCCCGGGCGTCTGGTTCGCGGACTCCGACGCGCGGTGCTCGGACCCGACGCCGAGCTGCCGAAGTCGATGCTGCCTCCAGAGGTGGAGAAGACGCTTCGCAAGCTCGGGGCGGACGGCGAGAAGGTCCGCGGCACGCTCGAGCGTGAGTTCGCGGATTACCTCGAGGAGAAGGCTCCGGCCCGGCAGGAGCGCAATCTCGGCGCGGCCGCTGGCGGGCTTGTCGCCAGCCTCCTCAAGCCCGTCACGATCCGACTTGGCCGGCAGCTCGCCGAGCGGATGCTGGATCCCGACCCGCCGTCCTTCGCGGACGGCCTGCGGAAGGCGCGCGCTCGACACGCCGCGGATGGCACGGCCACTCCGACGGCTCCCACCGCCAAGCGCTCCTGAGCGCGTCACCGCCGGTCATCGAGGTTCGCGACGCCCGCCTCCTGGGCGCTGATCTTCGCGAATCCTTGCGCCGGGAGCCGCGCTCGACCGACTATCCTCGCCGCGGGCGAGTGGCGGAATGGCAGACGCGCCGGCCTTAGGAGCCGGTGCCCCGTGAGGGGCGTGTCGGTTCGACCCCGACCTCGCCTACAAGAGCTCGCGCGCTGATCCGGCCCCGGGCGTGCATCGTTCGCTCCGGTCCTCGCGGGCGCCTTCGCCCGGGATCGGCTGGGCGCGCGAGCGGGGGAGCAGCGCGTTGAAAGGCACGTAGCGGCAGGCACGTGTAGAGTGCCTGAACGTTCGGAGGATCGCGGCCCGACCGGATTCCTGGCGTGGGTCAGCGCCCACGAACCAGGTCGGTGCCTCGGGTCAGCGGACCCAATAGATGGTCGCGCCGTCCACTGGAGGAGCTCAGAACATGGATCGGAGCATCGCATGAATCGCCGAGCATTGATGGCCCTGATCGCCGCCGCGATCCTGGTCAGCATCCCGGTCGCGACGGCCAGCGCCGCTGCATCGGGGCGATCGACGCTCAATGGGAGCGCGCCCACCTGGGCGAAGTCCTCGAACTACCAGGGCCCCGCCGATACCAGCGGCGCCCTGGGGTTCCGCGTGTATCTCGGCTGGCAGAACGCCGGCGGGGCGGCGGCGCTTGCACGCGCGGTGTCGGACCCCAAGAGCGCCGCGTACGGCAAGTACGTGACGGCGGCGCAGTTCCGTCGCCAGTTCTCGCCCTCCCAGGCCCAGGTCGGGGCCGTGCAGGCATGGCTGAGGAGCCAGGGCTTCACGGTTGACTACACCCCGGGCAACAACCATTACGTGGCCGCTCAGGGCACCATCGGGCAGGCCCAGGCAGCATTCGGTGTCTCGTTCGGCATGTACAAGGTCAGTGGGAAGATCGTGCGGTCGCCCTCCGGCGACGTGTCGATCCCGAGCGCCCTGGCCTCGACCGTGACCGGCGTCCTCGGCCTTGACGAGAGCGCGAAGTTCGTCACCACGGATCATGTGGCCGACAAGAGCGCCCCACCGTCGGCCGGGTTCCGGAATGCGCCTCCCCTGTCGCTGTACTGGGACCAGTACACGTCGCCCTACGCCTATCCCACCGGATTCACCGATGTCACCGATCCTGCAACCGCGAGCTGGACGGTCAAGGGATACACCCCCGACCAGATCAAGGGTGCGTACGGGATCTCCGATGCCTATGACGGGGCCGGCCAGACCGTCGCGATCATCGATGCCTACGCCTCTCCGACGATCCTGCAGGACGTCAACCAGTGGTCGACGAACCGCGGCCTTCCGACGATGACGCCCGGTCAGCTCGTCCAAGTCGTTCCGCCAGGGGTCTACCGAATCCCCAATAACCCCGCGCAGTATCCCAGCGGCTGGTACGGCGAGGAGACGCTCGACGTCGAAGCGGTCCATGGGATGGCTCCGGCGGCGAAGATCGTCTTCGTCGGGGCGCCGAACAACTATCGGGATCTGGATGCGGCGATGAACCACGTCGTCGACCAGCACCTTGCCCAGATCGTCACGAACTCCTACGGGTTCCTGACCGACCTGCTCCCGCCCGGCTACGTGAAACCACTCGAGGATACGTTGATCCAGGCGGCGGCCGAGGGCATCGGCGTCTACTTCTCATCCGGCGACTCCGGGGATGCGTCCTCGATTCTCGGGTTCGCTAGCCCGGCATGGCCGGCATCGAGCCCGTGGGTCACCGCCGTCGGTGGCACGAGCCTCGGCATCTCCAGCTCCAACACCCGTGCCATCGAGACCGGCTGGGGCACCAGCAACTACAACTGCAACACGACGACCCTGGTGTGCAGCCGGACGGGCTGGCTCTACGGAGCCGGCGGCGGGGTCAGCCAGATCTTCGGCAAGCCCTGGTACCAGTCGGCACTCTCCGCGTCCGGTCGTGCCGTCCCTGACGTTGCGGCCCTCGCCGATCCCCAGACGGGATTCCTGGTGGGTCAGACGCAGAGCTTCCCGGACGGGCGCTACTACGACGAGTTCCGCCTAGGCGGGACGAGCCTCGCGAGCCCGATCTTCGCCGGGCTGATGGCCCTCGCCGACCAGGCGGCTGGAGCGCCACACGGCTTTGCCAATCCACTGTTCTATGCGAACGCCGGCGAGTTCTACGACGTCCTGTCGGTGAAGACTGCCGTCGCTCGGCGGAACTACGTCAACGGTGTCGATTCGAGCGATGGAACGGTCGACCGTCTCCGGACGTTCGACGACTACTCCGGCTCACCGTCCCAGCACACCGGCGCCGGCTGGGACAACGTGACCGGGCTCGGAACCCCGACGGGCATTTTCACCCCGTAGCCTCCGGCCTGCGGATCCACCGCGAACTCGAGGAGAGGCCCCCGGCGCCGCCGGGGGCCTCTCACGTTCCCAGCGCCGCCGGGGCCTCTCGCGTTCCGGAACGCCGCCGGGCGGTGCGCTCCGTCACCACGTAGTCCGGTCGTGGACAGACGGGTCTCCGACCTACGCGGTACCCTCCAGCGACGCGATCGGGACCTCACGTGTCCACGTCCCGGTCCAGGTGGAGGACTAGCCCGGATGAGACGAATTCGTGCCGCCATGCTCCTTGCCGTCGGGATGGCGCTCGCCACCTCGGCGATTGCCGGAGCGGCTTCGGCTCCCAAGGTGAACCAGAGCGCGGACAGCGCCTACAAGGGCGCCACGCTCGACACGTCGTCGGCCATCGTCGTCCTCAAGCAGTCGCCGCTGACGACCTACAACGGCCACCTGGCGGGCTACGCCAAGACGCGTCCCGACCACGGCAAGCTCAATCCCAACAGCGCCGCGGCCAAGAAGTACCTCGGCTACCTCAAGACGGAGCACAGCGCATTTGCCAAGTGGCTCCAGACGAACGTCCCGAGCGCCAAGATCACCTCGCAGTTCTTCCTCTCCCTCAATGCGGTGGCGGTGAGCCTGAACGGCAACGCGATTGGCAAGCTCAAGAACAACACCGACGTGCTGTCCGTTGAGTACAACGCGCTCTACCACCCCACCATGAGCGAGAGCTACAAGATCATCAATGCCTCGGGCGCGTGGGGCGATGCGGGCGGACGAGCCACCGCCGGCGCCGGCATCAAGATCGGCGACATCGACACGGGGATCGATCAGAGCCACCCGTTCTTCGATCCGACCGGGTTCAGCTATCCCGCCGGCTTCCCGAAGTGCGACGCCCGGGACAGCACCTCCCACACCGCGAACGCCAGCTGCAAGTACGTGACCCCGAAGGTCATCGTCGCGAAGGTCTTCAACAACAAGGGCAACCAGAACGGCTTCGATGCGCAGGCCGTCCAGGACCACGGCACCCACACCGCCGGGACCGCGGCCGGTGTCACAGGGCACGACGCGGTCGTGCAGGGCGTGACCGTCGATGACATGTCTGGCGTGGCGCCGGGCGCGTGGCTCGGCAACTACAACGTCTTCCCCGGCGACGTCGTCAGCGCCCGCAGCGAGGACATCCTCAATGCTGTCGACGCGGCTATCGCGGATGGCATGGACGTCCTCAACCTGTCGCTCGGCGGCGGTTATCACGGCAACAACGACCTGCTGGCGATGGGCCTCGACAACGCGGTCGCCGCCAACGTAGTCGTTGCAGTGTCCGCGGGTAACAGCGGTCCAGGTGGCAACACCATCGGCTCGCCCGGCCGCGCCCGGAACATCATCACCGCCGGTGCCAGCACGAATCAGCACTTCATCGGCGAGCCGTTCACCTATCCGGCTACCGGCGGCACGACGGTCGGCGCCGCGGTGGGCGACTTCGACCCCCTGCCGACCGCGTCGTTCTCGGTGTTCGACACGGCCAGCGATGGCTGCGCCAGCGTCGCCGCCGGTGCGGCGGGCAAGCTCGCGATTATCAACCGTGGGACCTGCACCTTCAGCACGAAGGTGCGCAGCGCCATTGCGGCCCGCGCCATCGGCGTGCTCGTCATCAACAACGTCGCGGGCGACCCGACGGCCATGGCCAAGGACGGTCTCGGTGGCGATGACCTGCCGGCGGTCATGGTCGGCCTTGCAGAGGGCGCCGCGCTCCGCACGGCGGCCCCGACCACTGCCTCGGCAGTAGCCACGTTCAGTGAGTTCGTCACGGCCAACGCAGACATCCTGGCCGGGTTCAGCAGCCAGGGCCCGACCAGCGTCGATCTGGCCATCAAGCCCGACCTGACCTCGGTTGGCGTCAACGTCCTGAGCTCGATCACCACGGTCGGGAACACGGGCGACATCTGGGCGTTCTTCAGTGGGACGTCGATGGCGGCCCCGCACATCGCGGGTTCGGCGGCCGTCCTCCTTGCCATCCACCCCACCTGGTCGCCGGCCATGGTGAAGTCAGCGCTGGTCAACAGGTCGGATCGAGTGATCAAGGACGCGAAGACCGGCACGCTCGCCGTCGGGCCGCAGGCCCAGGGCGCCGGGCGAGAGAACCTCTCGAACGCCTCCGCTGCAAACCTCTTCCTCTCGCCGTCCTCGGCGAGCTTCGGGAAGGTCGTGGCGTCCAAGGCGACCGCCCTCACGATCAAGCTCAGCAACTCGCTCAGTGTCGCGCAGACGTTCAGCCTGTCGGCAACGAAGTTCACCCCGAGCCCCCTCGCCTCACTGGCCCCGTACAACGCGGGTACCACGAGCGCAGGGGACAGCCGCATCAGCTTCCCAGGCTCCGTCACGGTGCCGGCCAACGGCTCCACGACGATCACGGTCTGGGTCAATAGCGGCGCCGCGGGATCGGTCGTCCAGGGCTGGATCCAGCTCGCGAATGGCAGCAACACCTACCACTTCGCCTACTGGGCGTTTCGCGGCTAGGGAACCAGAGCGCGCCGCTCAGCGGCCGCAGAACCGAGTCTGTTAGCCGAAGAGCCCCGGGCATCGCCCGGGGCTCTTCGATTCCGTCCCCGCCGTCCGGCACGTCGTCGCGGGCTCACGGCGGAAGCCGTCGGGCACCCTCGCCTATACTCCGCGGACGATGGAAGTCACCGTTTCCGAAGCACCAAAGAGCTCGAAGACCCTGCGTGTCGAGCTACCGCCCGAGCGCCTCGACGCGGCGATCGCGGAAGCCGTGCGCCACCTCTCGAAGCGGACGCGGATCGCCGGGTTCCGACCCGGCAAGGCTCCTCGCCCGGTTGTCGAGCGGGCGCTCGGCCCCGAGGTCGTCCTCGAGGACGCGCTGGACCACCTCGTCGGAAAGGCATACCGGGAGGCCCTCATCGAGAAGGACATCCTGCCGCTCACGAACGCCGAGGTCGAGGTCGAGCAGGGGATCGAGGGCAAGCCCGTCATCTTCACGGCGACCGTCCAGGTCCGACCCGAGGTCACGCTCGGCGACTACAACGGCTTCAACTTCAAGCCCGAGATCGAATCGATCGGCGACCCCGAGGTCGACCGCGTGGTCGAGGAGCTGCGCGACCAGAACGCCTCGCTCGCCCCGGTCGAGGACCGCGGCGCGAAGGCCGGCGATTACGCCGTGATCGGCTACGTCGGAGCCCGCGACGGCGTCCCGTTCGACGGCGGCTCGTCCGCGCGGATGCCACTGATCCTCGGCGAGGAACGGCTCATCCCGGGCTTCGAGGAGCACCTGATGGGCCTTCGGCCGGGCGAGACCCGCGGTTTCGACATCACGTTCCCCGCGGACTATGGCGAGGCGACCCTGGCCGGCCAGGAGGCCCATTTCGAGGCCGACCTGAAGGAGCTCCGCGAGAAGATCCTGCCGCCTGCCGACGACGCGTTCGCCCAGTCGATGGGCGATTTCGCCGACATGGCCGAGCTCCGGGTCAATGTCAAGGAGCGACTCGAGCGCAACGCCCTCGACCGGGCCCGCCACGCGTTCGCAGACCGGATCATCGACTACGCGACCGCGAACGCGGACCTCGAGCTGCCCGACATCCTGATCGACCAGGAGGTCGAGGTCATGCACGACGAGTTCCGGGTATCGATCGCCCGGCAGGGGGTGACCGAGGAGGCGTATCTCAAGGTCGTCGGGAAGACCGAGGCCGATCTTCACGCCGAATTCCGGCCCAACGCCGAGAAGCGAGTCCGCGTCCTCCTCGTCCTCTCCAAGGTGGCCGAGGCCGAGAACATCACGATCTCCGACGCGACCGTGGAGGCCGAGGTCCAGCGGGCCCGCGAGCGCTATGGCAAGGACCGCAAGACCGTCGGCTACTTCGAATCCGAGCGTGGCCGGAGCTTCATCCGCAGCACCCTCCGCCGCAGTCGCGTCGTCGAGAAGCTCATCGACGAGTGGCTGACGGCCCACCCCGAGCATCCGCCGCTGCCGCACCTCGAGGACGACGACCCCGGGTCGATGACCGACGATATGGCTGCAGCGAACGCCGCCATCGACGCCACGGACCCCGTATCGGCCATGAGCGAAACCACCCCGGCCGACGCCTCCGTGGCGACGAGCCGCTGATCCGAGCACAGGAGACCGCCGCATGCTCGTCCCCATGGTCATCGAGTCCTCCAGCCGTGGAGAGCGCGCGTACGACATCTACTCGCGACTGCTGAAGGAACGGATCATCTTCCTCGGCGACGTCATCGAGGACCACCTCGCGAACCTGATCATCGCTCAGCTGCTGTTCCTCGAGTCCGAGGATCCCGAGAAGGACATCAGCCTGTACATCAACTCGCCCGGCGGCGTCGTGACCGCGGGGCTGGCGATCTACGACACGATGGAGTACCTCCGGGCCCCGGTCAGCACGATCTGTATCGGTCAGGCTGCATCCATGGCATCGGTGCTGCTCGCGTCGGGGACCAAGGGCAAGCGCTACGCCCTGCCCCACAGCCGGGTGATGATCCACCAGGGCTCCGGCGGGTTCCGCGGCAACGCCCCCGACGCGGTGATCCAGATGAAGGAGTGGGAGCTCCTCGTCGAGATGAACAACGAGATCCTCGCTCGCCACACGGGCCAGACCGTCGAGCAGATCGCGAAGGACACCGACCGCGACCGGTTCATGTCGCCCGAGGAGGCGAAGGCGTATGGCATCATCGACGCCGTGTACTCGGTGCCGGGGGCTTCGCTGATCGCGCAGGCGCACGATCTCGGGCTCGCGGGTGGCGAGGGCGCGAGCGTCCCGGGCGCGGCCGAGGTGGCCGAATCGGAGCCGCCGGCGCCCGAGCCCAAGAAGACGAAGGGCTGATCCGAACGTGAGCACGACGACGGGCACGAAGGGCACCAAGGTCCCGTATCGCTGCTCGTTCTGCGGCAAGAGCCAGGAGCAGGTCCGCAAGCTGATCGCCGGCCAGGGCGTCTACATCTGCGACGAGTGCATCAACCTCTGCCAGGAGATCATCGAAGAGGAGATGCTCGACCAGCCGAAGGCCAAGCCCTCGGTCGCGAAGCTTCCGAACCCGCGCCAGATCAAGTACGCCCTCGATGCGTACGTGATCAGCCAGGAGAAGGCCAAGAAGGTCCTTTCCGTGGCCGTCTACAACCACTACAAGCGGATCAACGCCGGCCACGCGGTCGATGAGGTCGAGCTCCAGAAATCGAACGTGCTGCTCGTCGGCCCGACCGGCTCGGGCAAGACCCTCCTCGCCCAGACGCTCGCGCGCGTTCTCGACGTCCCGTTCTGCATCGCCGACGCGACGTCGCTCACGGAGGCGGGCTACGTCGGCGAGGACGTCGAGAACATCCTCCTTCGACTCATCCAGGCGGCGGACTTCGACGTTGCCCGGGCCCAGCGCGGGATCATCTACATCGACGAGATCGACAAGATCGCCCGGAAGGCGGACAACCCGTCGATCACCCGGGACGTCTCGGGCGAGGGCGTCCAGCAGGCGCTCCTGAAGATCCTCGAGGGCACAGTCGCGAACGTGCCGCCCCAGGGCGGGCGCAAGCACCCCCACCAGGACTTCATCCAGATCGACACGACGAACGTGCTCTTCATCTGCGGCGGGGCATTCGACGGCCTCGAGAAGATCGTCGAGGAGCGGGTCGGGAAGCGCTCAATTGGCTTCGGCTCGGAGAGCGCCGTGACCACCGCCCTCGAGCGCGGCCGGATCCTCGAGAAGCTCATGCCCGAGGACCTCCTGAAGTTCGGCCTGATCCCGGAGTTCGTCGGCCGGCTGCCGGTCATGGTGACCCTCTCGGCGCTGACCGCCGCGGACTTGGTCCGGGTCCTGACCGAGCCAAAGAACGCGATCGCGCGACAGTTCGAGAAATTCCTCTCGCTCGACAAAGTCGAGCTCGTCTTCACCCCCGGCGCGCTCCAGGCCGCGGCCGACGTCGCGCTGGACCGCAAGACCGGCGCCCGGGCGCTCCGCTCGATCGTCGAGGAGGCGCTCCTCGAGGTGATGTACGACATCCCGGAACGGGCCGACGTCCGGAAATGCATCATCACGGAAGAGACGATCCGCCACGGCCGGCTGCCGCTCCTGCTCACCAAGACCGAGGTCGAGAAGGGCGTCGACGAGACGAACTACGCCGACTGGCTCGCGGAGCGAGGCGAAACCGCCTGACGGGCGCATTGGCGCGAACGACTCCGCTAGCTGGCCGTCGCTGATCGCACCGAGCGCCGGACGCGTCGCGCCGGCGACAGCCGAACAGCGGACGTGCCGCTCTCGTACAGCTCCACGAACATGTCCACGAGCTCCGGGTCGAACTGCGTCCCGCGCTGCCGGCGCAGCTCGGCCAGCGCCTCCTCGTGCGTCATCGAGGGTTTGTACGGTCGGTTCGAGAGCATCGCCTCGTAGGCATCGGCGATCGCGACGATCCGCGAGCCGATCGGGATCTCGGCACCGGCGAGGCCGTGGGGGTAGCCCTGGCCGTTGAACCATTCGTGATGGTGCAGCACGATCGATGCTGCGTCGCGAACCGCGCCCGCCTGCTCGAGGATGATCTGGCCGACCTTCGGATGCTCGACGACGACCCGCCACTCGTTCTTCGTGAGGCTGCCAGGCTTGTCGAGGATCTGATCGGGGATCGCGAGCTTGCCGAGGTCGTGGAGCAGGCTGGCGGTCTTGATCCGGTGGATGTCGCCGTCCGGAAGACCCGCGGATCGCGCAACCTCGCTCGCGAGCTCGGCGATCAGGCGTGACGGGCCGCCGGCCCAGTCGGGTCGCCCGGAGATCGACTTGAGCAGCTCGGCGTTCGCTGCCTCGAAGGCCGCCCGGCCGATCAGGTTCGCCCGCGTCCGAGCCGCCGCGCTGATCGGCGCCTTCGCGATCCCGGCTTCATCGTCGACCGGCCGGAAGACCTGGACCTGGTCCCGGCCGAGGCCCTTCGCGGTGTACATCGCGGCGTCGGCGGCGCGCAGGAGCTTGTCGATGTCGATGCTTGCCGTGCTCGTGCCTCCGGCAACGCCGGCGCTGATCGTGACTTCGAGCTCCCCGGCGACGGTCGGGACGCTCGAACCCGCGATGAGCCGCCGCAGGTGCTCGGCAGAGGCGGCGCCCGCATCCGGGTCGGTCTCGGGCATCACCAGGAGGAACTCCTCGCCGCCGTAGCGGCCGACGGAATCGACCGCGCGTACGTTCGACGCGAGCATGCGGGCGACGTGTGTCAGGACCTCGTCGCCAACGGCATGACCGTAGGTGTCGTTCACGCGCTTGAAGTGATCGATGTCGATCAGGGCTACGGCGATCGGCCGCCCGTAGCGGTTGGCCCGCTCGATCTCGGAGGCGAGGAGGCGCAGGCAGGCCTGTCGATTCAGCACGCCGGTCAGGACGTCGGTGGTCGCCATGCCCTCGACGACCGCGATTCGCGTGGCTAGTCGCTGCATCGCACCACGCAGGACGGGATCCGGATAGCGGACCGGGTCGGGTGCCGTGGCGCCCTGGAGAAGCGCGAGCCGGTCGACGAGATGAGCGAGCTGGCGCGCCCGATGGCGACCGATGAACGCCGAGAAGGCCAGCGCGCCGACGAGCACGCCGGCGGCGACGAGTGCAATCGCGCTCTGCGTTTCAGGCATGAGCAAGCGGCGACCCCCCGGTTAACGTCGGCATGGCATGCCGATCCAGGCCCCGACCGTAGCAACGGAAGTCCTGCCGGGCCAATAGCCCGAAAGTCCCGGTGTTGCGCGCGGCCACCGGATCACATGGCTCGGCTCGCCGATCGAACGCGGGCCGTGGTGCGGGGCGTGGAGCTGGGCCTGGTGCCCCAGGTGCTAAACTCCCTCACTCACGGCGACGACCGAGAGGAGTAACGTCCGATCGGGCCTCCGGAGCGAGCGCGGGACGGTGCGAGCCGCGCGGGGACCGGGACGCGAAGGTCGCTCGCGAGCCGTGCGGCTGGCGCCCGATAGCGCGCCGAGAGGGAGCCGGACCGGCCCGTCGCGATGAGCGACACGAGCCCCGGCGCCGAACCAGCAGGTGGTACCACGACCCGTTCGTCCGCTGGACGAGCGGGTTTTGTTTTCGGAGGATCGCGTGGCGACAGACAGGCGCGAGCTGCCCAAGGCGTATGTGCCGGCCGACTTCGAGACGGCGGTCTACGCGCGCTGGCTGGAGGCCGACGTCTTCGCGCCGGACGGGGCGGGGTCCTTGGCGGACCCGTCCAAGCCGCCGTTCGTGATCATCCAGCCGCCGCCGAACATCACGGGCTCGCTGCATCTCGGCCACGCCCAGCGCACGGCGGTCGAGGACCTCCTCGTCCGTCACGCTCGAATGCAGGGCCGCCCGACGCTGTTCCTGCCCGGCCTCGACCACGCCTCGATCGCCGCCCAGTTCGTGCTCGACAAGCTCCTGGCCGCCGAGGGCGAGAACCGGCAATCCCTCGGGCGGGAACGCTATCTCGAGCGAATGTGGGCGTTCATCAACGCGACTCGCGAGGTCATGCTCGGCCAGCAGCGCCGCCTCGGAGCGTCGGCCGACTGGGGCCGCCTGCGATTCACGATGGACGAGGGCTCCGCCCGGGCCGTGCGAGTCGCGTTCGAGCGTCTCTACCGCGACGACCTCGCGTATCGCACCGAGGCGCTCGTCAACTGGTGCCCGGGCTGCCGGACGAGCGTCTCGGACCTGGAGGTTATCCCGCGAACCGAAACGGGGACCCTCTGGACGATTCGCTATCACCTCATCGATCCCGGGACGGGCCTGCCCAGCCCCAGCGAGACGATCAGCGTCGCCACGACGCGGCCGGAGACGATCCTCGGCGACACGGCGGTCGCGGTCCACCCGGACGATGAGCGGTACCGCGATCTCGTGGGGCGCTGGGCCCGAGTGCCGTTCGTCGAGCGCGACGTCCCGATCGTCGCGGACGAGGTCGTCGATCGCGTCTTCGGCACGGGCGCCGTGAAGATCACCCCGGCCCACGACCACGACGACTACGAGACCGGCCGCCGCCATGCGCTGCCGATGATCACGATCCTCGCCGACGACGCGACGATCAACGAGCTCGGGGACGGCTTCGTGGGCCTGGATCGGTACGCGGCCCGAACGCGGATCGTGGCTGACCTGGAGGCCCTGGGGGACCTCGTCTCGGCGGTCCCACACGAGATGCTCATCGGCCATTGCCAGCGCTCGGACGACGTCATCGAGCCTCGGCTCAAGACGCAATGGTTCATCCGGACCGGGCCGCTCGCGGAGGAGGCCCTCGAGTCGACCCGTGGGGGCCGGACCCGGATCGTCCCGGATCGATTCGAGAAGGTCTGGGAGCACTGGATGACGAACATCCGGGACTGGAACGTCTCGCGGCAGCTCTGGTGGGGCCACCGGATCCCGGCCTGGTACTGCCCCGACGGGCACGTCACCGTGACCGCAGACGCGACCGGCCCGTCGGCTTGCGAGGTCTGCGGCCGCCCGGCTTCGGAGCTCGTCCAGGACCCGGACATCTTCGATACGTGGTTCAGCTCCGGCCTCTGGCCGTTCTCGACCCTGGGCTGGCCCGACCCGACCGACGACTTCCGGCGCTATTACCCGACATCGGTCATGGAGACCGGCCACGACATCCTGTTCTTCTGGGTGGCCCGCATGATGATGCTCGGCCTCCACATGACCGACCGGGAACCGTTCCATACGGTCTTCCTGTCGGGCCTCGTTCGCGATGCCCAGGGCCAGCGGATGTCGAAGACGAAGGGCAACGTCGTCGATCCGCTCGCGGTCATGGAGGAGTCGGGGGCAGACGCCCTGCGGTTCGCCCTCATCCACGGCGCCACTCCGGGGCTGGACCAGAAGTTCGGACCGCAGAAGCTCGAGATCGGCCGGACGTTCGCGAACAAGCTCTGGAATGCGACGCGATACGTGCTCGGCGCCCGACCGGGATCCATCGCCGCCGACGCGGTTCGAGAGGATCCGGACACCGCGGGCCTCGGCCCGGCCGAGCGCTGGATCCGGTCCCGGACAGCGGCCGCGGTCTCGGGTGTCGACCAGGCGATCGCCGACTACCAGCTCGCCGAGGTGACCCGGACACTGCTCGAAGCCATCTGGTCCGAGTTCTGCGACTGGGGCATCGAGCTCGCGAAGGTCCGCCTCTCCGACAAGACATTGGGCGACGCCGAGCGTGAGGCCACGTGGTGGACGCTGGTCGAGTCGCTCGACAGCTTCCTGCGGCTCCTGCACCCGGTGATGCCGTTCGTGACCGAGGTCCTGTGGGCCGCATTGCCGCATCGAAGCGATGAGTCGCCTCTCCTGATCACGGCCCGCTGGCCTGACCCGGACCCCCGCGAGGAGGCCCTCGAATCCGATGTTGCCGAGGTCCTCGACCTCATCCGGGCGATCCGTAACGCGCGCGCCGAGGCCGGCGTCGATGCGGCGGCCTGGCTGCCAGGCGTGGCGATCGTGCCAGCCGGGGCGCCCGAAGGAGGCCAGCCGCGGGCAGGCGACTTCGAGACGCTTCGCCCCGCGATCGAGCGCCTCGCCCGAATCAGGCCGCTGACCGTCGCGGTTGCGGGCACTGCCGCTGGCGCAGCGATCGATTCCCCGCTGCCGGTCCTGGCGGGTCGCCTCCAGGTGATCCTCGACCTCGGAGGCGATGGCCACGTCGAGCGCACGGCGCAGGATCGCGGCCGTCTCGAACGCGAGCTCGCCGACGCGGAGGCACTCCTGGAGGCCGCCCGCGCTCGCCTCGCGAATCCGCAGTTCGTCGAGCGCGCCCCGGCGGCCATCGTCGAGGGCGCCCGGGGCCGTGCCGCGGAGCTGGAGGACCTGGTCACGCGCCTGCGGGCATCGCAGGCGGGCTGACACACCTCGCTTGCCCGCGGAGGTCTCGCAGATCCGCGGGTTGTGTCCCGCTCGACGCAACCGAGACGGATTGCCCGGTGTGGGGAGTGAACTGGGGCGGTTCTCCGAGCATCTTGTGCTCGCCCGGGCACAAAACCGCCCGGTTGAACGCTGATCGGGGTCCCGCGGCGGCTAATGCCTCGCGGTTATGTCGGCAGCGACACAGGCTCACTCAACAGCCGCGGCTGTGCGCCCCCTGTCCCACTCCGGGTGCCGACACGCGCGTGGCCTGGCTCAAAATGTGCACCGGCTGAACGACTGGGACGTGATCCGGGCGTCGCGGGCCTCTCGAAGGCCGGATTCGGGTCGACCTGTGCCCCCGGTGAACGGAACGGACCGAAATCGGGTGCGCCAGGGTCGCTCGGGCCGCGGATTCGTCGGATTCGTTCTGTCGCAGCACATTTTGCCGTAACGGGCCGGTTTCCCGGTCGCACTCGTTCTGGCGCAGTACAAATCGACGCCGTGCTTCGGGCTGGACCCGCGCCTCGGGGCGGACCCTCGCTTCGGGGCGGACCGCGAGATCAGCCCTTGACGGCGCCGCCGGTGATGCCGCGGACGAAGTAGCGCTGGAAGGCGAAGAACACGATCAGTGGGAGGGCCATCGAGATGAACGCCGCCGCCATCAGGTATTGCCAGTCGCCGCCGAGCGAGTTCGTGAGGTTCGCGAGCGTCGCGGTGAGTGGCAGGTGCGTGCCGTTCGTGGCCCCGATGTAGACGATCGCCACGAAGAGGTCGTTCCAGACGAACAGAAACTGGAAGATCGTGAGCGCCGCGATCGCGGGCACACTCATCGGGAGCGCGAGCCGGAAGAAGGCCGTAGCCGGACCGGCACCGTCGATCGCCGCGGATTCGAAGACCTCGCGCGGCAGGCCACCCATGTAGTTCCTCAGGAGATACACGGCAAACGGCAACCCATAGCCCGTGTGGGCAAGCCAGATCCCGAGGAAGGGGAGCGTCTGGGCCAGGCCGCTGCTGGAGCCCGTGATGCCGACCGTCCGGAAGACGTTGAGGACCGGCACGATCGTCGCCTGGAGCGGAACCACCAGAAGGCCGACAACGACGACGAACAGCAGGTTTCGACCCGGGAAGCTCATCCACGCGAACGCGTACGCCGCGAAGGCGGCAATCGCCACGGGGATGACGGTCGCGGGGACCGTGATGAAGAGGCTGTTCAGGAACGAGTTGCCGAGATTCGCCTGGTTGAAGATGTGGACGTAGTTGTCCGTCGTGAACCGGGCTGTCGGCGAGAGGGCCGTCCACCAGCCGGTCTGCGAGACGTCCGCAGCGGGCCGGAACGAGTTGACGAGCATGCCGAGCGTCGGCAGGAGCCAGGCGATGATGATCAGGACGATCGCGATGTGCAGCGCCACCCGATCGACGCGCGGCCCTCGCCGGCCCGCGGAGATCGCCGCCGGAGCTGCCACGGCGCGCGCGGGTGCGGTCATCGGATCGCCTCCTGTGCCTGGAATCGGCGGATGTTCACGAACATCACCGGGATGATCAGGAGCACGAGGATCGTCGCCACGGCCGCGGCCCGCCCTGGTTGGGCGAAGTCGAAGAGTTGGTGGTACATGTCGAGCGCCATGATGTTCGTGTCGAAATTGCCGCTGGTCATGACGTAGACGATGTCGAAGGCCTTCAGGGCCGTGATGATCATCGTCGTCGCCACGACGGCGATCGTCGGCGACAGCAGGGGCAGCGTGATCCGCCGGAAGACCTCGAGCTCCGTGGCGCCGTCGACGCGCGCGGCTTCGAGAATCTCGGGGCTGATGCCCTTCAACGCAGCCGACAGGATGACCATCGCGAAGCCGGTCCAGATCCAGGCGCCGACGATGATGAGCCAGATCGTGTTGCCCGGAGAGTCGATCAGGAAGGCGGCGGGCTGGACCCCGACGCCCTGGAGCAGGCCGTTCAGGGTCCCGATCTGGGGCTTGCCGGCGAGCTCGTAGTCGAACATGAACTTCCAGATGACCCCGGCGCCGACGAAGCTGATGGCCAGGGGCAGGAACAGGAGCGCCTTCGCGACGGGCTCATACCGCACGCGGTCGAAGAGGACCGCGGTGACCAGGCCGCCGACGACGACGAAGACCGTGAGCAACACCAGCCAGATGAAGCTGTTTCGCAGCGCGACGAGCGTGTCGGCGGCGCTGAAGAAGAACTGGTAGTTGGCGAAGCCGATGAAGTTCGCGGCGGCCGACTTGTCCTGGAACGACCGGATGACGGTCGCGATCGTTGGATAGACGAGGAAGAAGCCGAGGAGGAAGAGCGCGGGCAGGATCCAGAGCCACGGTCGCAGCCTAGCCTGGCGCCGTTCCGGGGCGAGCCCGACGATTCGTTCGACGAGCCAGATGTACCCGAGCAGTGCCGCGGGTACCCCGATCACCACCATCACCGCTGTGATGATTCGCGAATCCATCGCCTCCTCCGCTCCGAATTCAGGAAGAAACGTGTACGGGCTCGACCGAGGGTACCCCGGTCGAGCCCGCGATGTACGGGGGGTTAGCCGCCGTAGGCGCTTGTCTGGACGGTGTCGAGGCTGGCGAGGATCGCGTCGAGCTTGGTCTGATCCTTCGTGTAGTCGAGGATGGCCTTGAGGAACGCGTCGCTCATGGCCGCCGGCATCGCGTCGGAGCCGTCGAAGCGGAAGATCTTGGCGTTCGCCAGGTCCTTCGCCGCGGTCTTCGTGATGTCATCGGGGTAGATATCTGTCGAAACGCTCTTGCTGCCGGAGATCGCACCGAACGCCGGGAGCGCGGGCCAGATGGACTGGGCCTGCGGCGTGACCAGGTACTGCATGAGCGCCTTGGCCTGGGGCGTGTCGTTGAACATGCCGATCAGGTCGCCGCCGCCGGTCACCGCGCCGCTGTAGGCCGTGTTGATGTCCGGCTCGAGGAAGAACTTGTAGTCGGTCCCGGCCTTGAGGGTCGGGTTGTCCGTCTGGAAGAAGCTGGTGATGAAGCTGGCCTGGTGGTGGAACAGGCAGCCGGGCGGGGTCTTGAACATCGGATCCGCGGCCTTGCCGAAGTTCGTGCTCAGGATGAGGTTCGTGTCGCCATAGGTGTTGGTGAGGGCCTTGCCGAACTCGGTGAAGGCCGCCTTGATCTCCGGCGACGTCCACTTCTGCTTCCCCTGGACCCACTTGTCGTAGACATCGGCGCCGGACTGGCGGATGACGAAGTCCTCGATCCAGTCCGTGCCGGGCCAGCCGTCCGAGCCGGCGCCGGACTGCAGGCCGATGCACCACTCCTTGGTGCCCGACAGACCGGCGAGCGCGGTCGTGGCCTTGGAGTTCAGGTCATCCCAGCTCGTGGGATCGCCACCCGTGTAGACCTTCGGGTCGTACCAGATGAGGCCCTTGATCGAGCCCTTGAAGAACTCGGCGTACTGCTTGCCGTTGACCTCGAGGGCCGAGGCACCCGGCGTGTCGGCGCGGTATGCGGCGGCGTTGAAGAGGTCATCGAGGGGCTTGAGGGTGCCCGCGGTGGCGAGCTCCAGCATCTTGCCGGGCCCTGGAAGGCCCGCGATATCCGGCAGGTTGCCCGAGGCGGCTCCGGCCGTGATCGATGCGTTCAGGTCGCGGGTCGAGGTATAGTTGAGGGTGATCCCGGTCGCCTCGAGGAACGGCGCCAGGACCTTGCGGAAGGCGCCCTCTTCCTTCGTCGGATCGGTGCCGCCGGTCCAGACGGCCAGCACGGATACCGTGCCGCCGATCTTCGTGAACGTCGGAACCGTCAGGGTCCCGACAGGGCCGCCACCCGGCCCCGAACTCGACCCCGGCGCCGGCGTGCCACTGCTTGTGCAGGCGCCGACGAGGATGATCGCCGCGGCCATCGCCGCGATGGCCCTCGCTCTCCGTGGTTGGTGCTCCATGCGTAAAACTCCTTTCACGGCCCACCTGAGTCCGGGTCGTCTCCTCGAATTCGGACGACCCTCGATCCCGAGGCTGGGCCCTGTCGCGCGAGCGTATGAAGGCACGCCATCGGCGACGCCATCACCCTCACACTACACCTAATAGTTCGGTAACGAACCGTGACGGGGAAGTGTCGCCGCCGCATGCGCTACGGTTCCCGCTTGATGCGACGGGAGGAGGTCCAGGGCCGCGACGACTGGTGGCGCGCCGGGGTGGTCTACCAGATCTACCCGCGCAGCTTCGCCGACACGGACGGCGACGGACTCGGTGACCTGCCGGGCGTCATCGAGCACCTGGATCACCTTGCGGGGGCGAGCGAGAGCCTCGGCGTCGACGCGCTCTGGCTGTCGCCGATCTACCCGTCGCCCGGCCTCGACGGGGGCTATGACGTCTCGGATCACACCGCGATCGACCCGGCGTTCGGCTCGATGGCCGACTTCGAGCGGCTCGTGCGAGAGGCGCACCGTCGAGGCCTGAAGGTCATCCTCGATCTCGTCCTGAACCACACGAGCGACCGCCATTCGTGGTTCCAGGACTCACGCCGCAGCCGCGACAACGTGCGGGCCAATTGGTACATCTGGCGCAACCCGGCCGGTCGCGATCGCCGTGGCCGGCCCCGGCCGCCGAACAACTGGGTCTCGTTCTTCGGCGGGTCGGCATGGGCCTGGGACCGGGCGCGGGAGCAGTACTACCTTCATACATTCCTGCGCCAGCAGCCGGACCTGAACTGGCGAGAGCCGGGCGTGCAGGCGGCCCAGTTCGACATGGTCCGCGGCTGGCTGGCCCTCGGCGTCGATGGCTTCCGGCTCGACGTCTTCAACGCCCTCCTCAAGTCCGAGGGGCTGGAATCGAATCCCCGGCTGCGATCCGTCACGCATCGGCCGTGGGACCGCCAGCGCCATCTGTACGACAAGGACAACCCCGGGCTGGAGACCCTCCTCCACGAGTTCCGGGCGATTCTCGACGAGGTCCCGGGTCGCATGTCGGTGGGCGAGCTCTTCGAGGGGACCGTCACCATGGCCGCCGCGCTGACCCGCCCGCGGCACCTCGTCTTCGATTTCCAGCTCCTCGAGGAACCGTGGTCCGCCCAGGCCGTCGGCCGCGCGATCGCGAGTCGTGAGGCCGCCTTCGGCCCCGAGCGCTGGCCGACCGTGGTCCTCTCGAATCACGATCGATCTCGGCACGTGAGTCGCTACCTCGAGTCGATCGGCAGGAGCGACGCCGAGACGGCGGACCGTCTCGCACGCGCCGCAGCCGTCCTGCTCCTCACGCAGCGCGGGACCCCGTTCATGTACTACGGCGAGGAGATCGGCCTCCCGAACGTCGAGGTCCCCCCGAGCGAGATTCAGGATCCCCCAGCGCGACGCGCGTCGCCGACATTTCCGTGGTGGAACCGGGACCAGTGCCGCAGCCCAATGCCCTGGAGCGGCGGTCGCGGCGCGGGCTTCACGAGCGGCCGGCCGTGGATCCGGCTGATCCCGAACCCGGACGCGCGCAACGTGGAACGCCAGCGCCATGCGGCGAACTCGGTGCTCGCGGCCTACCGCCGCCTCCTCGGCGCCCGGCGCGCGTCCGATGCGTTGCTGGGCGGCTCGTTCGCTTTCGTACCATCCGGCGACCCGGACGTGCTCACGTACGTTCGTGAGGCCGAATCCGGGCGCGTCCTGGTCGCGATCAACTTCGCCACCGAGCCCCGCCGAGCCGTGCTTCCTGCGGGCGCGTGGCAGCCCATCTTCGACACGGACGAGCCGAACGTCGGCGATAGCCCCGTCACGGACACCGTCGAGCTGCGGGGCCTCCAGGCCGTGCTCCTGGCCATCGGCGGCCGATCGGCGTAAGGGTTCCGGCGCGCCGTTCGTCCGGGTCGGAATCGACCGGCGCCGCTGGTACGATACGAACGTCGCACCTGCACTCGCCGGAGAACCGTTTGCCAATCGAGTTCCTGCGCCGTCGGAGAGGGGAAGGCCCCGCGCCGGCCACGACCACCGTCCCGACTCCTGCCAATCGATCCACGCCCCTCCCCGAGGAGGTCGTGGCCCAGGACCACCAGCTCCGCCTGACCTACGCGGGCAAGACGAGCGAGGGCGTCCGCCTTCGCGGCGAGCCGCATGCCATGGCGGAGCTGCCGGCGATGATCGGATCGCTGGCGCTCAGCGAGATCGAGGTAGCCGAGGCTCGCGATCCCGAGCTCGATCATGCATCACCCTCCATCGAGCACGCCGGGGAAGCCATGCAATGGCTCCAGGCGCACGGCAGCCTGGGACCGGTCACGCGGCATGCTCTCTTCGTGCTCGAATCCCTCGACGCGATCGACCCGGCCTTCGACACGTTCGCCTGTGCCCTCCTCGATGGGACGGTGGATCCGGCCGGCTATCCGGACTACTCCGCGATCGTCGGCGGGACCGCCGCCCACTGGGACGAATCGACCGGTGACCTGATCGTGCGTGGCGTCGTCGGCTGGGGCGGTCGCGGCGCTCGGGGCGACACGGACCGGAACGCCACCCGGATCCTGAGCTCCCTGCTCGGCAACATCCTCGAATCCAGCAGCTCGCTGGGGCTGACGGCAGTCGAGCGCCCGGCGATCGGGAGCGCCGAGTCGGGCGCGACGTGCGGGCATTGCGGGTTCCACTCCGCGCACAGCGGGGGCATGTACTGCCCCAAGTGCGGCATGCGCCTGCTCCACGCCTGAGCCGAGCGTCGTCGCCGTGCCCGTCTACGATTACGTCTGCAGCGCGTGCGGGCGTGTGACCGAGGTGATCCACGGCATCAACGCCGAGGGTCCGCGCTTCTGTCCGGCCTGCGGCGCTGAGAGCACGCTCCACAAGGGCTTCAGCACGCCCGCGGTCCACTTCAAGGGCAGCGGCTGGGCGAAGAAGGACCGCGCTTCGAGCGCCACGCGAGCGGCGTCGGCGCGGTCTGGCGGCGATGTCAAGGTCGAGTCTGGTTCAACGGGCTCCGACGACGAATCCGGCGGATCGACATCAACCGCGGGAAGTGATTCGTCGTCGGGCTCGGGCTCGAGCCCGAAGGACAGCTCGACCTCGAGCGGGGACAAGGCATCCGAATCGGGCGGCTCGAAGAAGGCGGGGCCTGTCGAGCGCGCGTCGAGCGGGTCGAAGCCGTCGACCGGCAACGGCAGTCGGGGAGGGGACTGAGGATGTCCCCCTCGGCCGCGGATTGGATCAGCCTGTCGGAGGCAGCCGAGATCCTTGCCGGCTCCAACGTCCGCTTCCGGTCGTCGACGATCGGGGCGTGGGCCCGGGCCGGAAAGCTCCAGAGCATCAAGCTCGGTGGTCGTCGATTTGTGCGCCGCGGTGAGGTCAAGGCGCTCCTGACCCCGTCGCGCCGGGTGCGCGCGGACCAGGTCCAGCCGCGCCTGTTCGAGGAGCTCGGAGACTGAAGCCGCCCGGCGAGCCCGGCTGGCTCGACCCGTGGCAGGCGCGAGTCGCAGCCCTTGCGGCTCGCGGGCCCATCCCGACGGTCCGTCGCGTCCTCGACCGATACAGCGCGTCGGCCGGTGGCCTGCTGGCGGGCGGGCTCGCCTACGCAGCACTCTTCGCGATCGTCCCGGCGATCCTGCTGACGGCCGGGATCGCGGGTGCCCTGTTCCACGATTCGGCGGCTCGTACCGCGCTCGTGAACACGGTCTCGGAAGTGCTGCCGCCGCTGCGCGGGCTCGTGGACATCGTGGTCACGGATGCGGTTCGGGACTCGACATCCGTTTCGCTCATCGGGCTCGTGGCTCTGATCTGGGGCGCGAGTCGGTTCGTCGTCGCCTTCCAGGAAGCCATCGCCCGCGTCATGGGCAGCAATCGCCGCCGGGGCCTTCTCGTGGAGAATCTCGGGGCGTTCGTGGCAGTGCTCCTGTTGATCGGCGCGCTCCTCGCCTCGACCGCCTTCGCCGGCGTCGCGGCGTTCCTGCAAGCCGGTCGGGACATCGGCGTGATCGCCGTGATCGGTGAGGCGTTGTCCCTGACGCTCGGGTTCCTGCCGCCCCTGGCGGCGATCGCCGCGATGGCTCTCGTCTACCGCTTCGTCCCGGCCCAGGCGCCGCCCTGGTCGGCTGCCGGATGGCCCGCGATCACGGTCGGAATCGCCCTGACGGTGCTCGCTCGGGTCTTCGTGTTCGTGGCGCCGCGCCTCATCGGGTCGGCCGCGCTGCTGGGGACACTGGCCACCGCCTTCGCCGCGCTCGCCTGGCTGGCGCTGTCGTTCCAGGCCGTATTGCTCGGTGCTGCGTGGGTTCGCGATCGAGCCGACCGGGTGCTCCCGCGGGGAGCCGCCCCCGTCGACACCGGCTCAGGCTGACTGGTGCTGCTGGGTCCCGCAGCGCCGGCAGAAGCGCGCGCTTGCCGAGAGCGAGAGGCCGCATGACGGACACGTGGAGATGCCCGAGATCGGCGTGATCGAGGCGGGCACAGCCTCGGGCGCCTCGGGAATCCCGGCGGAGCTCATCTCGCGATGGCGCATCGCGGCAATCGGCATCGGTGTTGCCGGAGCAGGCCCCGAAGCGGCTGGCGGCTGCGGGATCGGCGTCGATGGGGTCGAGACCGCGGCGATCCGGCGATCGTAGGCCGCGATCTCCGCGTCGAGATTCGCGCCGGGGACTAGTCCCGGCAGTGGCGGTGGCTCATCGGCCTTGGCGACGCGCTCGGTTTCGACGCGTTCGGCCTCGAGCCGTTCGGCCTCGAGCCGCTCGGTTTCGACGCGCTCCGCCTCGGCGAGATGCTTCGCCTCGGCCAGCCGCTCAGCCTCTGCCAATCGCTCCGTTTCGAGCCGTTCGGCCTCGACCCGCTCGGCCTCGGCAATCCGCTCGTCCTCCGCAAGCTGCTCGG
>DAINSJ010000005.1:0-26599 GCA_036741375.1 Candidatus Limnocylindrales bacterium | reverse complement strand
GGATCGCTGCGAGCGGCAGGATGCTCCAGTTGATCCAGCGACCGGTGGCGTTGACCCGACCCTGGAGGTGATCCGGCGTCAGCGACTGCCGAAGGCTCACGCCGTTGACGTTGATGATGATCCCGGAGAAACCCTGGACGGCGGCCATCGCCAGCAGAAGGACGAACGCGGTATCGGGGGTTGCGAGGAGGATCAGAAACGCGCCACCCGTGACGATCGCGGTGGCGACGATCAGAGCCGGTCCGACGCCGAGCCTCCGGCCGAAGGCCGCCGCAGACGCAGCGCCAGCCAGCACCCCGATGCTCCCGATGGAGAACGCAATCCCGATGGCCTCCGGCTTCAGGCCGAGCTCTCGAACGAGGAACACCAGCAGGATCGAGTAGCTGATGTTGCTGCCGAGGTTCATGGTCACGATGGCCCCGGACTCCGCCAGGAGGAGCGAGCTCCTGGCGTAGAACCGAAGGCCCTCTGCGATCTCGTGGCGGAGGCTCGGCCGCGGCGAGGCATCGACCTCGTGGGTCGTCGGCGTGTCGCGAGCGTGGGTCTTGATCCCGAAGAGGAAGCCGGCGGAGCCCAGGTAGCTCAGGGCGTCGGCAAGGATCGCCATCGGCGCCGTGATGACCCCGACGAGGAAACCGCCGAGGCCCGGGCCCAGGATCTGGGCCGCCGACCGCGAGATCTCGAGCCGGGAGTTGCCCTCGGCGAGGCGATCGCGATCGACCAGCTCGGGCAGGATCGACTGGTAGGCGACCTCGAAGAAAACAGTCAGGATCCCAGCCGAGAACCCGATCACGTAGAGCTGCCACATGGCCAGCGCGCCGGTCAGGTATGCGATGGGGACGAGCGCCAGGATCGCCGCCCGGCCGAGGTCTGCCGCGATGAGGACCCGTCGCTTCGGCAGCCGGTCCACCCAGGCGCCCGCCGGAAGTGTGAAGAACACGAACGGCAGGAACTCGATCGCCCCGAGCAGGGCGACCTCGAACGCGCTCGCATTGAGGACCAGGATGGCCACGAGCGGCAGGGCGAGGTTCGTGACCTGCGTCCCGACCTGGCTCACGGTCTGAGCCAGCCACAGGCGTCGGAAGTCGCGTTCTCGAAGGAGGCCGGCATACCGCCGGAGGGCAGCCATCACGGTCGGGTGAGGGTACTGAGGTCGGGAGGCGGTTGCAGTGACCGGCAAGCGAAGGCACTCGCTTGCGGCGACCGGGCTCAAGCGCGACAATCGCGCCACACATGCCTGATGAGCTGAGTCCGAGCGAGGCAGCCCGACGGATCGGGGCGACGACCAGGAGCGTGCAGCGCTGGATCGCGCTCAACCGATTGCCCGCTCGGCGCGTTGGTGGTCGCTGGCGTGTCGCGTCTGACGTGTTAGACGCGTTCATGGCCGGGAACGCGACAGCTGTCGCTCCGGATCACGCCCGCACAGCCGGTGTGATGCAGCAACACGCATCGCTGGAGGGACGAACCTTCGCCGGGGACCAGAACGCGATCCGGACGCTCTTCATCGCGAACCGCGGGGAGATCGTCCGGCGGATCGCCCGAACGGCTCAGCATCTGGGAATCGCTGTCATCGCCCCGACCACCGATGGCCCCGGCGCCCTCGACCTCGTGGACATCGGTGCCGTCGTCGCCGCGGCGAAAGCCGCAAACGCCGACGCCCTGCATCCAGGCTTCGGCTTCCTCGCCGAGAACGCCGACTTCGCCCAGGCCGTGATCGATGCCGGGATCCGCTGGGTTGGCCCGCCTCCCAAAGCGATCCGAGCGATGGGCGACAAGGGGGCGGCGCGGCGGCTCGCCACGGACCTGGGAATCCCGGTGGTCCCGGGTTACAACGGCGAAGATCAGTCGGACGGCGCGATCGCCACGGCCGCCGATTCGATCGGCTACCCGATTCTCGTGAAGCCGGCTGCCGGTGGCGGCGGCAAGGGCATGAGGGTCGTGCACGCGCCGGAGCGCCTTTCCGACGCCATCGCCGGCGCCCGGCGAGAGGCCGCGGCCGCCTTCGGCGACGATCGGCTGATCCTCGAGCGGCTCGTCCAAGGCCCGCATCACGTCGAGGTCCAGGTTCTCTTCGACGGTCACGGCCACGGCGTGCATCTCGGCGAGCGCGACTGCTCGGTCCAAAGGCGCCACCAGAAGATCCTCGAGGAGTCCCCTTCGCCGGCGGTCGGCCAGGCCGTCCGGGCTCACCTGACGAACGCCACCCTCGAGCTGGCCGCAGCCGTCGGGTACGAGAGCGCCGGGACCTGCGAGTTCCTGCTCACGGAGCGCGGCGAGATGTTCTTTCTCGAGATGAACACTCGGCTCCAGGTCGAGCATCCCGTGACGGAGCTCGTGACCGGCCTCGATCTCGTCGACGTCCAGCTCCGGATCGCCGCCGGCGAGCCACTGAACGTCGACCAGGCCGCCATTGATCGAGCCCTCGGCGAAGGCGGCCACGCCATCGAGGTCCGCCTCTACGCCGAGGACGCCGAGGCCGGATTCCTGCCTGCGACCGGGCGCGTCGAGCGCCTCGTCTGGCCCACCGGACACGGCATCCGGGTCGATGCCGGGATCGATGAAGGCTCGATCGTCGGCGATCGGTTCGATCCGATGCTCGCGAAGATCATCGCCCACGGATCGGGCCGCGAAGAAGCACTGGCACGGCTGACCGCGGCGCTGGACGCCACGATCGTGCTCGGCCTGACGACGAACCTCCGCTTTCTCCGCTGGCTCGTGCGGCAACCGGTCGTCCTCGCCGGCGACGCCCGCATCGACACCCTCGATCGGATCTGGCCACCGGACGACTGGGCCGAGCGGGTGACGATCCCGGCGGCCGCCTGGCAGGTCGCGGCGGATGCCCTGGCCGTCGATGAATCTCGAGACGGCTGGCGACTGAACGCCGCCAGGACGATTCGCATCGAGGCGAATGACGAAGAACGCGTCGTAGCGATCCAGGAGGTTCCTGCCGCGACGACGAACGCGGAGGAAGCGCCCACGTTCATCCGGCGCGGCGACGTGGTCCACGTCGACGTGGCCGGCCGAAGCATCGGGTTCCGCCTCGCTCCCCCGCCCGACGTCGATCGTGCGGCGAGGGCGGCGGCGAAAGCGACCCACGCGGGCACGACCGATCTCGTCGCGCCGATGCCCGGAGCCGTCATCGCCGTCCACCGGAGTGCGGGGGACCACGTCGAGGCCGGCGAGGCGATCGTGACCCTCGAGGCGATGAAGATGGAGCACGCAGTCCTGGCGCCGGTCGATGGAACCGTGACCGAGATCGGCGTTCGCGCCGGCGACCAGGTGGCGCGCGGCCAGGTCCTCGCCGTCGTCGAGCCGTAGCGGTACGCTCTCGCCCAATGAGCACGCCGAAGGCCGCGCCACAGCCGGGAACGGCACCCCACCCAGCGAAGGGCACCGAGCGGCCGCTCCCGAAGGACCGCGCCTCGCTGCTCGCGCTCCATCAGGAGCTTCGCCATCGTCGCGATGCGCTCCCGCTCCTGAGCGGGGAGCGGGCGGAGACCATCATCGAGATCGCGCGAGTCGAGGTCCAGGTCGCCAGGATCGAGCGGGCGATGGACCCGCCCCTAGGCTGATCGCCGGGCTCGCGCAGGCGCCTCGTCGTGGCTGATCGGGTCCGGATCTACGAGGTCGGGCCGCGTGACGGCCTTCAGAACGAAGCCGTCACGGTCCCGATCAAGACGAAGCTCGAGTTCATCGAGCGACTCGCCGCAGCGGGCCTCGCCGAGATCGAGGCGACGAGCTTCGTGTCGCCGCGGTCGATTCCGCAGCTCGCCGACGCCGATCGGCTGTTCCCGCTGATCAAGCGGGCGCCGGGCGTTCGCTACCCCGTGCTCGTCCCGAACGAGCGTGGCCTGGGTCGGGCAGAGGTGGCGGGCGCCGACGCCCTGGCGGTCTTCACCGCCGCGACCGACGCCTTCACCGAGCGCAACATCGGGATGACGGTCGCGGCGTCCCTCGATGCATTCGAGCCGGTCCTGCGCCGGGCATCGGTGCTCGGCTGGTGGAAGCGGGCCTACGTCTCGACGGCCTTCGGCTGCCCATATTCCGGCGCCGTAGATCCCCACCGCGCGGTGGCAATCGCGCTCGTCCTGCTCGAGCTCGGGGCGGACGAGGTCTGCTTCGGGGACACGATCGGCGTCGCTGTTCCGATGCAGGTCACCGCGCTCATCCAGGCCGCGACCGCGGCCGGGATTCGCCTCGACGAGATCGCCCTCCATTTCCACGACACAAGAGGCACGGCACTCGCGAACGTCGTCGCGGGGCTCGAGGCCGGCATCCGCTGCTTCGACAGCTCGACCGGCGGCACGGGCGGTTGCCCATATGCCCCCGGAGCGGCCGGGAATCTCGCCACCGAGGATCTCGTCTACCTGCTCGACGCGTCCGGATTCGAGCACGGTGTCTCGCTCGAGGGCGTCCTCGACACCGCCCGGTTCATCGCTGCGGCGCTCGGCAAGCCGCTCACCTCGAAGGTCGGCCAGGCCGGCGGCTGGGACGCCGAGACGGGAGCGGCACTCTGGCGTGCCTAAGCACCGCGCAGCCGCTTTGCTAGCATCCCGCCCATGAACGGCGTGGTCCTCGTGCTGAACCAGGATTACGAGCCGTTGAACGTCACGAATCTGCCTCGGGCGTTCCGGCTCGTGTTCGGCGCGAAGGCCGAGGTCCTCGAGTACGACCACCAGATCATCCGGACGCCCCGCCAGGAGTTCCATGCTCCCTCGGTCATCCGGCTGCAGCACCGGATCCGGCGGCCCCGACCGCGTGTGAAGCTCACCCGGCGTGAGGTCTTCGCCCGCGATCGGCACACGTGCCAGTACTGCGGCCGGCAGGCCGCCGACCTGACGCTCGATCACATCGTGCCGCGCCACCGCGGCGGCGCCCACACCTGGGACAACCTCGTGGCGGCCTGCAAGTCGTGCAACCACCGCAAGGGCGGTAAGACGCCGGACGAGGCTCGGGTGCGCCTGCTTCGCCAGCCGTTCGAGCCCCGCAGCGACCTCTACTCGCTGTTCACCCCGTACCTGGCCGACGAGCGGAACGGCGCCTGGCGGTCCTACCTGTTCCTCGGCCGCAACTAGAACGCCTCGGCGACGAGCCGATGGCGGCCGCGATCCAGGCTCCGGCAACGGTGCAGGCGCTCCTCGATGCGCTCTGGTCGCACGGGCACGCCGCGTACGTCGTCGGCGGCTCCCTGCGCGACGCGCTGATCGGGCGGGAACCGGCCGATTGGGATCTCACGACCGGCGCCCGGCCAGAGCAGCTCCTCGAGATCTTCCCGGGGGCGGTCTACGAGAACCGATTCGGAACGGTGGCCGTGCGGTCGGGTGGCGACGTCCACGAGATCACGACCTTCCGAACCGACCACGACTACGCCGACTTCCGGCGACCGCACCGGGTCGAGTTCGGCGACGATGTCCTGCTCGACCTCGCCCGCCGCGACTTCACGATGAACGCGATGGCGTGGGGGGACGACGCGCCGGCGGCGGGATCCTCGCCGAAACCGCATCTCGTCGATCCGTACAACGGCGCCATCGATGTCGCGGCCCGATCGATCCGAGCCGTCGGCGATCCGGCCACCCGCTTCGAGGAGGATGCCCTGCGCATGGTCCGGGCGGTCCGGCTCGCGGCCACGATCGACTTCGAGATCGAGCCCGCCACGCGCGCGGCCATCGACACCCACTCCGAGCTCGTGCGGCATCTCTCGGGGGAGCGGATCGCCGCCGAGCTCGAAAAGCTGCTCGCTGCGCCGGAACCGTCGAAGGGCCTGCGACTGATGGCCGACACCGGCATCCTCGCCGTCGTCTCGCCCGATCTCGCCGCGCAGCGCGGGATCGCGCAGAACAAGATCCCGGGCGAGGACCTCCTCGACCACACGCTGCGAACCGTCGACGCGGCGACCGCCGGCAGCCCCCGGGTACGGCTGGCCGCACTCGTCCACGACATCGGCAAGCCCGCGACCATCGACGACGGGCCGTTTCGACGCCACGACACGGTGGGCGCGGATCTCGCCGCAGCGCTGCTGGACCGGCTGCACCTGCCCCGAGCGACGACTGAGCGGGTCGTCCATCTCGTCCGCAATCACATGTTCACGTACGACCCGGCATGGGGCGACTCGGGCGTCCGACGCTTTATCCAGCGCGTCGGACCGGCCGCGCTCGACGAGCTCTTCGAGCTGCGGGCCGCGGACAATGTCGGCAGCGGCGTTCCGGCCAATGCGCACGGTCTCGACGAGCTGCGCGACCGCGTCCGGGCCCAGCTCGAGGCCTCGGTTCCGCTCGATCTCCGGCAGCTCGCGATCGACGGCGACGATCTCATGACCGAGCTCGCCATCCCCGCAGGCCCGACGCTCGGGCGACTCCTCGATGCGCTCCTCGAGCAAGTCGTGACCGATCCGGGCCTCAACGATCGGGCGACGTTGCTGCTCCTGGCAGGGTCGATCCTGACGGACGATCGATGATCGAGCGGCTGCTCGCCGCCGAGCGTGCGCTCGAGGCCGGCGACCTCGAACGGGCGGACCGCCTGTTCGGCCAGGTCGCGGATGCGGATTCGCGAAATGCGATTGCCGTCACTGGCCTCGCGGAGGTGGCGCATCGCCGCGGCCGGACCGACCAGGCGTCCGAGCTCGTCGAGCGGGCGCTCTCAATCGACCCGGAGGATGCAGCTGCGGAGCGGCTCCGCGCGCTGCTGTCGGCGGCTGCTCCGGCCGGCGGGGCTGAACCGACGCCGACGCGCGAGCGGGCGCCCGAGGCCGAAGCGTCGGCGGGCACGGCAGAAGCGCCGGCGCCCGCGCCCGAGACGGAGGCCGCGGCGCCTCCCCGGCGATCGCTCGTGCAGCGGCTGCGGGCCTGGTTCCGGCGCAGGCCCTGACGCCCGGCTACGCTCCAGCCATGCGAATTCTCGTGACCGGCGGCAGCGGCTATGTCGGCTCGGTCTCGGTCGAGGCGCTCGTCGCGGCAGGCCATGAGGTCGCGGTGCTCGACGACCTGTCGACCGGTCACGCGACCGCCGATCTCGCCGGCGCGCGGCTCATCGAGGGGACGTACACCGACCGTCCACGCGTCGCGGCGATCCTCGCGGAAGCTCGGACAGACGCCGTTCTCCATTGCGCAGCGCGCTCCCTCGTCGGGGAGTCGATGCGGGACCCGGGCCGCTACTACCGCGAGAACGTGGCCGGCGGCATCGCCCTCCTCGAGGGGATGCGCGACGCGGGTGTCGGTCGGCTCGTGATCTCCTCGACCGCGGCCGTCTACGGCGTACCCGAGGCGACTCCGATCCTCGAGACCGCCGCCCTTCGGCCGATCAACCCCTATGGCGAGACGAAGCGGACCCTCGAGGCGGCTGCGGGCTGGTACGCCTCGGCCTACGGGCTGCGGGTCGTCTCACTTCGCTACTTCAACGTCGCGGGAGCCAGCGAACGGAACGGCGAGCTGCATGACCCGGAGACACACCTGATCCCGAACGTCCTTACGGCGCTCGCGGGCGGCCCGGCCCTGCAGCTCTTCGGGGAGGACTACCCGACCCCGGACGGGACCCCGATTCGCGATTACCTCCACGTGCTCGATCTCGCGGCCGCCCACCTCGCAGCCCTCGAGGCGACCGCGCCCGGAGATCCGCGGACCGACGCGCCCTTCGTCGCCAACCTCGGCAGCGGCGACGGCACGAGCGTCAAGCAGGTCCTCGCGGCCGCCGAGCGCGTCGTCGGCCGGCCGGTACCCCAGACGATCGAGCCGCGTCGCGAAGGTGATCCGCCGGTGCTCGTGGCATCCATCGCGCGAGCGGCGGACGTGCTCGGCTGGCGGCCCGTCCATTCGACGATCGACGAGATGATCGGCTCGGCGTGGGCGTTTCGAAACGGGGCGGGCCGGCTCGTCGGGGCCTGAGTCCCCGCGGTGCCGAGACGCCTCAGCCCGCGGCCCGAGCGGCGGCCAGGGCGAGATCCTGAAGGGCGGCTCGAGCCTCACCGTCAAGCGGGCGGTCGTGTGCGACGGCCAGGACGCCGATCACTCGCCGGCGCGCCGGGTCCGCGGCGCCGATGAGGAGCGGGAGGTGGCTGCGCAGCGTGGGGCCGCCGGGTGCGATCGGCGCCACGTCGAACGACGCGACGCCGTCGGCCACCGTTTGCGCGATCGGATGGCCGGGGTTCTGGACCGCCTCGATCAGGCGCTCGAGCGCGGGGCCGACCACACCGATCGATGCGGCGAGCTCGAGACCGCCGGACGGGCCCGCGACGAAGATCGCGGCCGACTCGACGCCGGGGAGCGCGATCGCCTCGATCACGTGGCGACGGAGCCGCTCAGGACGCGCAGCCGCCACCGTCAGAGCCGGCCGGGGACGGGCATGTCGTTGCCCGGCAGGAGGTGCTCCGGCGGCGCGGGCGGGTACTCCTCGCCGAGCTCGCCCGAGCCGGTCCACTGGTCCGACACCGGACGGATCAGCCACCAGCCGATGAGCATCGTCACCAGGAGGCTCAGGACCGCCACCTGGTAGGCGCCGTTGCCGAGTGTGTCGAAGAGGGCGAGCAGGATCAGCCCGTACAGGAGCTGGCCGATGACCTGCGAGCCCTTGCCGACGAGCCCGTACAGCCCGAAGAACTCGCCGAGCTGGGCCGGCGGGGAGAGCCGCATCATGAACACGCGGTCGGCGACCTGGACCCCGCCGAGGCCGCTGCCGAGGATCGCGCCCGCGACGAGGAACATCCCGAGACCGAGCGGCCCCTCGATCCCGAGCGAGACGCCGCCGAGCACGAGCCCGACAGCCCAGGACGCGAGGACCGCGAGGAGCGTCCGCTTCGGGCCCCAGCGGTCCACCAAGGCGCCCCAGCCGAACGAGGCCAGCACCGCCACGACGGTGAGACCAAGCAGGACGAGCGTCGTGGCACTCACGCTGAGGCCGACTGCCTTCACGGCGACGACGCTCATGACGACGATCACGGTGTTGACCGCATCCGAATAGAAGAACCGGCCGAGGAGGAATCGCCCGAGCCCGGGAACGCTCCGAGCGTGCTCGATCGTGCGGAAGATCTGCGACCAAGAGCCCGGGAGCTGGGCCACGGACGGTCCGCCGCCGGTCCGCTCCTCGCGGACGAAGATGAAGATCGGCAGGGCAAAGACCGCGAAGAGGATCGCCGCCAGGCGGAAGCGGTCCTCGATCGGGACGTCGGCGAAGAAGATCAGGAGCCCGACGAAGATCGTGCCGAGGTACCCGACGGCGACGCCAATCCCCGACAGCCGGCCACGCGAGGCCGGGATGCTCACGGTCCGAAGCGTCGAGTCGTAGTAGATGAGCGCCGCCTGGTAGGCGAAGTTGGCGATCACGAACAGGATCAGCCCGATCGTCGGCGTCCAGGTGCCGATGAACGCCGTCGCGACGATGCACAGGGCTGTGAATCCGAACAGATAGGGCAGCCGCCGGCCGCCGACGTCCGACAGGGCACCGAGGATCGGCGAGACGATCGCGTTCAGCCCGACCGAGATGACGATGGCGACGCTCAGCAGGAAGTTGCCGTCACGCTCGCCGAACCGCGCGTCGTCGACGAGCCACAGGCCGATCGCGTTCGACACCACCGCGAAGCTGAAGATCGTGTTCGCAAAGTCGTACAACGCCCAGGACGCCGGGACGATGGCGCGACCCGATGGCGTCAGCGCGGCGAGTCGCCCGACGAGCGGGATGCGAGATCCGGCAAGCTCAGCCATGAGCCATTATTCACCCTCCGAAGACCGAGGCGACGCCCCGTTAGCCATCGGTCTGAGGATTAGGATGTCCTCGTGAGCGTTTCGCGGGCCGATTCGGGAGTGGGTTCCGAGACCGGGACCTGGCGTCCGATGGCGTTCGGGCCGGTCGACGCCAAGAAGGTCAAGGACCCGCTGTGCGAGCCGCTGTGGGGCGGCCGCCGCGCACTCGCCGAGCTCTCGAACGGCGCAGTCGGCCTTCGGGACGAGAACGGCGACGCACTCGACGGCTACGACACGCTTCGCACGGCGATCGCCGGAACCGCCGCCGCGAGCGAGCTGATCGTCGACGGCTACCTGCTGCCGGCACCGTTGCGCGAGACCGTCGGAGCGGAGGCGCCGCTGGGCATGGACGCGTCGCCGACCGCCAAACAGGTCGGCCGCCAGCTCTTCTTCGGCAGCGGCGAGAGCCGGCGCAAGGAGGAAAAGCAGATTGCGCGAGAGCGCTTCGTCGTGCTGCGGCCGGAGGCACCGACCGCCTTCGTCGCGGTGGACCTGCTCTGGCTCGATGGCGAATCGCTGATCGATGTGCCGCTCCTCGAGCGCAAGCGGCTCCTCGAGTCGACGCTCCTCGACCACGAGCTCGTCCGCCGCACGGTGCTCGTCCGGCCGCCGGTCGAGGCCTGGTATGGCCAGTGGCGGGCGCTCGGCTTTCGCGAGTTCGCCGTCAAGGGCGCGAACAGCCGTTACCGACCAGGGACCGTCGCACAACACTGGGCCACGCAGGTCATCCCGAAGCGCTAGCTCGCTGTCGTGCGTGACGCACGCCTGCGCCTTCGTGCTCCACGAAGGTCGTTCCAGCCACGAATTTCAACATGATGTGAACAACCAGGCGGGCTTCGAAGCCGTCGACGCCACGCAGGCCGCCTGGCGGCGTCATCGCGTGGCTCCGGTCCTGGCTTTGCCGCACGACCCTTTGGATCGAGCGAGCAACGAACCCTCTGCTCAGGCCCGTATCGCCGGGTAGACCGGTCTCGAGCGCGACTTTCGTTTGCATGACGTGGAAACCCGTGAGGCTGGAGCCGCAGGCGGGTTGGGGAGTGTCGCGTGATCGAACTCGGCGAAAAGACTGCCGTCGTCACGGGCGGTTCCTCGGCGGCGGGCCTCGCCGCCGGAACGGTGGTACGGTGGCCTGGTGCCCGAGACCGTGCTCACGCCGGCCATCCGCGCGGAGATCGAGCGCCTCGAACGTGCGGACATCATGGTCGGAATCCCGAGCTTCAAGAACGCAACGACGATCGGCTATGTCGTCCGCGCCGCGCAAGCCGGGCTCGTCCAGTATTTCTCGGACCTTCGCCCGGTCGTCGTGAACTCCGACGCCGGGTCGCCCGACGGGACACAGCGCGTCGTCGTCGAGACCGAGCCGCCGGACTACATCGAGCGGATCCTCCTCGTCCGGCCGACGAACAAGCTTGCCCGCGTCTCGATCACCTACCCGGAGGTCGCCGGCACCGGCGGCAAGGGCGCCGCGCTCTGGACGATCTTCGAGATCGCGGCGGCGCTCGAGGTCCAGGCCCTCGTTGTCGTCGATTCGGACCTGCGCAGCATCGCGCCGGAGTGGATCGAGCTGCTTGCCGGCCCGATCCTGAAGGGCGGCTACGACTTCGTGGCGCCGTTGTACGCGCGCCACAAGCACGACGGCACGATCACGAACAACGTCACCTACCCCCTCACCCGCGCGCTCTACGGCCTCCGGATTCGCCAGCCGATCGGCGGCGACTTCGGCGTCTCGGGCGATCTCGTCCGGCACTACCTCTCCGCCGGCGACTGGACGTCCGAGGTCTCCAAGTTCGGCATCGACATCTGGATGACGACGGCGGCCGTCACGGGTGGCTTCGCCGTGTGCCAGGCGCGCCTCGGGGCCAAGGTTCACGACCCGAAGGACCCCGGCGCCGATCTTGGGCCGATGTTCCGCCAGGTCGTCACGACGATCCTCCGCCTGGCCGTCCGCAACGCCGATCGGTGGACGCTCGTGAAGGGCAGCCACGACATCCCGGCCTACGGGTTCGAACGCGTCGCCGACCCGCCATCGCTCGAGGTGAACGTGCTCCGGCTCCTCTCGGAGTTCCAAGCTGCGTCACTCACGATGGAGCCGACGTGGCGGGCGATGCTCACCAAGGAGACGGCGGAATCCGTGATGCTGCTCGCAGCGGATGCGGGCGAGACCGCCGACCACCTCCGCGCCCGGCTCGAGCTCGACACGCCCGGCTCGAGCACGCCGACGACCGTGGCGATGGCCGATGCCGCGAAGGACTTCGCCTTCGCCGATGACGTCTGGGCACGCGTGATGTACGACCTCATCGTCGTCGCGCGGGACGAGCCCGACCGCGTCGACGCGTTCGTCGCGTCGCTCGTGCCGATCTATTTCGGGCGGGTGGCGAGCTTCGTCATCGAGAACCGCGATCTCACCACGGAGCGCGCCGAGGAGCACATCGAGCGCCAGGCCCGTGAGTTCGAGCGGCTCAAGCCATATCTCCTCGACCGCTGGGGGGCCGCGTGAACCGGCCGCTGCCGGCGCGAATCGTCATCCCGGTCGCGAACCCCGCCACCGCCGAGGAGCTGATCCGCCTCGGCGCCGACCTCCTCGAGCCACGGGGCGGCGAGCTGACCGCACTCGGGATCGTCGAGGTTCCCGAGGGCATGCCACTCTCCGAGGGGGCCACGCGGGCACGTCATGCGCGTCGCCTCCTCCAGCGCGTCCTCGACTTCGTACCCGAGGGCACGCCGATCCACCCGATCGTTCGCATCGGCCGGCACGCGGCCGAGGGGATCGTCGAGGCTGCCTCCGAGCTCGACGCCGACCTGATCGTCTTCGGCTGGGGTGGCAAGTCGCCGAGCGGTCGCGAGGGCCTCACCGCACCCTTCTCGTCGACGATCGACGACGTCCTCCGCGAGTCGCCCTGCGACATCGCGGTCGTCAAGCAGCGCGGCGCCCGCGAGTTCAACCGCGTCGTGGTCCCCGTCCGCGGCGGTCCCCATGCCGAGCTCGCGCTCCGGTTCGGCGACGCGATCGCCCGCCGCCATAATGCCGTGCTCGTTGCCCTCCACGTGGTTCCGCCGGGGATCACGCTCGCGGTTCGCGCCCAGGCTGAGCACGCGCTCAACGCGTTCGTCCGGCAGCACGTCGACGGGCGCGCGGAGCCGCTTGTGCGCGAGGCATCCAACGTTCGCTCGGCGATCCTCAAGGAGGCCGATCGGTCCGACATCGTCGTGATGGGCGCCGCGGCGCCAAGCTCGAGCGACGGCCAGACACACCTCTTCGGAGCCATGCCGGAGGCAATCGCGCAACGCTCGCGGACGACGGTCGTCGTCGTGAAGACGCGCGAGACCATCGGCCGCCAGACCTTCGAGCAGCTCGCGTCGCGAGCGGAGACGCTCGCCGCGGCAGATCGCGCCGCCGAGGAATCGAGGGCAGTGCCGGCCCGGGTGGAGCGCTGGTTCGGCGAGTCCAACTTCCACCACGCCGAGTTCGCAGACCTGCGCCGGCTGACGCAGCTCAAGGAGAAGCAGGGCCTGACGGTCAGCCTCGTCCTGCCGACGCTGAACGAGGAGGAGACGATCGGCCCGATCGTGCGCCGCGCGATCCGCGAGATGGTAGGCCGGATCCCGCTTCTCGACGAGGTCCTCGTGATCGACTCGGCGTCGACTGACCGGACCCGCGAGATCGCCGAGGCCGAGGGCGCCCGCGTCGTTCAGCATCACGAGATCCTCGGGCGCTACGGCTCCTTCCGGGGCAAGGGCGAGGCCCTCTGGAAGTCGCTCTACGAGACGAGCGGCGACCTGATCGTCTGGGCCGACACCGACGTCCGGAACTGGCACCCGCGGATGGTCTACGGGACCCTCGGGCCGCTGCTCCACGAACCGCGGCTGCAGTACGTGAAGGGCTACTACCAGCGCCCGATCGTCGAGGGCGGGGTCCTCCGCGAGGGCGGCGGCGGACGGGTCACGGAGCTCGTCGCACGCCCGCTCATCAACCTCTTCTATCCGGAGCTCTCGGGCTTCATCCAGCCGCTCGCCGGCGAATACGCCGGCCGGCGAAGCCTGCTCGAGCAGATCCCGTTCTTCACCGGCTACGCGGTGGAGATCGGCCACCTCATCGATGTCGCCGAGCGGGTCGGCATCGAGGGCCTCGGTCAGGTCGATCTTGAGCGTCGGGTCCACCGCAACCAGGAGATCGAGGGGCTATCCCGGATGAGCTTCGTGATCCTGCAGGCGGTCATGAAGCGCCTCGAGGAGCGGCGCAAGTCGCGGCTGTTCGCCGAGCTCGGGTCGACGATGAAGCTGCCGCGGTCCGGCCGTGGCCGCCTCTCGCTCGAGGTCATCGAGCTCGCGGACCTCGAGCGCCCGCCGATGGTCCGCATCCCGGAATACCTCGAGCGGCGGCAGGCAGGCCTGAGCGGCCAGCTCGTCTAGATGACGGTCTCGCCGTCGGACGGTCCCGTCGCGGCCCCGGAGCGCGCTCCGATATCCACCCCATCATTGACCGGCGGCCTCGGAGAACAGGCGGCCATTGGGGATCCCGGCTTTGCGATCGCCCGAGAGGCCGGAACAGCCGATCGACGCGTGGGCGCACGGTCCCCCGCACCGCTCGAGGCGCTCTGGACGGGCTCGCAGCCCGTCGGCGGGCCGAAATCGCGCGAAGATCCTGGAATCTAATGATGGGGCCGATAACGGGAGCCGAAACGCTCGCCGCGCCACCGCAGCCGACGATCAAGGCGCTCGATCCCGATGCCTACGAGGCGGCCATCCCGGGTCTCGCTGCGCTCACCGTCGACGCCATCGCTGGCGGCGCCTCGGTCAACTTCATGGCCGGCGTTACGGAGGCCGAGGCCGCGGCGTGGTGGGCGGCCCGGATCCCGGATGTCGCCGACGGCACGATCACGGCATTCGGCGCCCGGGACCCCGAGACCTGCACGATCGTCGGCTCGACGATCCTCATTCGATCGCGAAACACGAACGCGCCGCATCGAGCGGAGATCGGCAAGGTCCTGGTCCACCGATCCGTGCGACGCCGAGGTTTCGGCCGCGCGCTCATGGAGGCGGCCGAGTCCCGGGCGCGGGCCGATGGCCGCTGGCTCCTCATCCTTGACACGGAGGCGGGCAGCGCTGCCGACACGTTCTACCGGACGCTCGGCTGGCAGGTCCTCGGCACCATGCCGAACCACGCTTACCGCTCCGACGGCAGGCTCGCGCCGACGACCTACTTCTGGAAAGACCTGCGCCGGACTGACCTGCGGGCGACGGCCGCGGATTGATCGTCCTCATCGCGCCCGACTCCTTCAAGGGCTCGCTCACCTCGGTCGAGGTCGCCCGGGCGATCGCCGCAGGCTGGCGCCGGGCGCGGCCGGACGACACGATCCGGCTCTCGCCGCTCGCCGACGGCGGCGAAGGGACGCTCGACGCGATCGAGGCCGCAGGCGGCTGGACTCGCCGCTCGACCCGCGTGACCGATCCGATCGGGCGCGAGATCGACGGCACATGGCTCGAACGACGCAGGGCCGACGGCGTCGAGGCCGTGGTCGAGCTCGCGACGGCATCTGGCCTGTCCCGGCTGCGGTCAGAGGAGCGCGATCCGCTCGGGGCGAGCTCGCGCGGGACGGGCGAGCTGATTCTCGCCGCGGTCGACGCCGGCGGACGCTCGCTCATGCTCGGGATCGGCGGCAGCGCGACGAACGACGGCGGCCGCGGGATCGTCGAGGCGCTTGGGGGTCGCGTCGGCGCGGACGGCTCAGTCGATCTGGCCGCCCTCGACGCCCGCCTCGCCTACGTCGACCTCCGCGTCGCCTGCGACGTCGACAACCCGCTCCTCGGCCCCCGCGGGGCCGCCGCCACGTATGGCCCGCAGAAAGGCGCCTCGCCGGAGGATGTCCGCACGCTCGACGGGCGCCTCGGGGCCTGGGCCGACGCGGTCGACGCGGCGACCGGCCGGCGAGAGCGTGACACGGCCGGTGCGGGTGCGGCGGGTGGCGTCGGGTACGCCCTGCTCGCCCTGCAAGACCGGTTCCGGAGCTTCGGGTTGCAACCCGGGATCGAGCTCGTCATGACGGCGACGGGATTCATCGCGGCTCTGACGGACGCGCACCTCGTGATCACCGGCGAGGGCCGGATCGACGCCCAGACCGCGTTCGGCAAAACCGCCCTCGGCGTCGCTCGACGGGCCGCGGAGGCGGGCATCCCTTCGATCGCCATCGGCGGCGGCGTGACACCGGACGGCGTTGCGGCGCTGGCGCCATTCGGGACGATCGTGGTCCCCGTCGTCGAGAGCCCGATGTCGGTCGAGGAGGCCATGGCCGCAGGGCCCGGGCCGATCGTGCGAGCCGGCGAGCGGATCGCCCGCCTGGTTACGGTCGCGGCGAATGCGGCAGCCGGGGCGGGCGCGATCGCGGGGGCGAGGACGTGAGCCCGGCGACGCAGAACATGACGAGGGCGAACGCGCCGACAACGATCCTGAAGCGGAAACCGACCCGCGCGGCCGCTGTCCGGCGCCCGAAGCGCCGCAAGCCCGATCCGATCAAGGCCTGGGGTCGGCGCCTCGAGCGCACCCGGCCGGGCCTCGTCGACTACGTCCTCGATCGCCTCGCCGAGCGCTACGGGCGCTCGCCGTGGGAGCGCCGCCTCGACCCCACATCGGAGCTGATCCTCACGATCCTGACCCAGAACAGCGCCGACGTGAACGCTGAAAAGGCGTTTGTCGCGCTTCGGGCGGCCTATCCGTCAGGCGGCCCCGTCGAGCACCACGTGCCGGGTCCCGGGTGGGGCGGCGACGGCCTGCCGGACGGCGTCGAGCCGGACTGGACGGCGGTCGAGGCGGCACCGTTCGCCGAGCTCGTCGAGGTGATCCGCCCTGGGGGCCTGCCGAATCAGAAGGCCCGTGGCATCCAGTCCGCCCTCCGGCTCATCCGGGAGCGGCGCGGCGACCACTCGCTCGAGGTCCTCGGCGACATGACGGCCCTCGAGGCTCGCGACTGGCTGACGAGCATCCCGGGCATCGGCAAGAAGACCGCCTCGGTCTTGCTCCTCTTCTCGTTCGGCCTGCCATTGATGCCGGTGGATCGACATGTGGAGCGCGTCGCCCGCCGGATCGGGCTCATCCCGAAGAAGGTGACCGCGAGCACGGACCCGCACGACATCTTCCTCGGCCTCCTCCAGCCCGACCAGATGCACGAGGCCCATGTCAACCTCATCCGGCATGGTCGCCTCGTGTGCCACGCCCGCAATCCCGCGCACGAGCAGTGCCCCGTTCGGGACCGCTGCCGGTTCGTCGATCAGAAGGCGCCCTGACGCGGGCGTTTCAAACAAGAAGGGGTCACCCGTGACCATGGAACCTGCCTTTGCAGACCTCGCGACCAAGTTCCTCAACGCCGAGTTCGAGCGTTACCCGACGCGGGCGAGCGGCCTCGGCCTCCACGAGTACGACGGCCGCCTCGACGACCTTTCGGCCGCCGCATGGCAGGCCCGGGACGATGCCGCCGCGGACTGGCACGACCGCTTCACGGCCGTGTCGGACGACGGCCTCACGTTCGACGAGCGGATCGACCGCGACCTCGTCATCTCGGCCATGCGCGGCCGGACGATCCTTGCCGACTGGCAGAACTGGAAGCGCGATCCGACGATCTACGGGCAGCTCGCGCTCGACGGGATCTTCAAGCTGCTGCTCCACCGCCTCCGGCCCGAACCGGAGCTCGCCACGGCGATCGTGCAGCGCCTCGAGGCGATCCCGGCGGCGCTCGCCGATGGTTGGGCAAACCTCGACCCGGCGCTCGCGCACCCGCTGATCGTCGGTCGAGGCGCGGCATCGGCGCGCGGCGGCATCCGCTATCTCCGAGAGCTCCTGCCGGCCGAGATCGGCGACGCCGGGTGGCGAGCCCGGGTCCAGGCCGCCGCCGAACCGGCCGCGGTCGCCTTCGAGGAATGGATCGAGAACCTGGACGGCCTCGCAAAACGGGCGACCGGCACATGGCAGCTCGGCGAGGATCGCTACACCCGGCTCCTGCGGGAGCGCGAGGTCCTCGGCGATGACACCCGGAGCCTCCGCGACCGCGGCCAGGCCGAGTACGACCGCCTCGACGGTGAGATGCGCACGCTCGCCCACCGGATCAACGGGACGGACGATTGGGTGACCCTGCTCGTCCGCGCCGACGCCGAGCACCACCCACGGACGGAAGAGGCGATGCGGGTCGAGTACGAGACCTGGACCGAGAAGGCCCGCCAGTTCCTCGCCGACACCGGCCTCGTAACGCTCCCCGCCGGCGAACGCTGCCTGGTCGAGCCGTCGCCGATCTTCCAGCGGCCGATCCTCGCGGTCGCGTCGTACGTCGCGCCGCCGTTCTACTCGGACGCGATGACCGGCCACTTCTTCGTGCCGTTCGCGCCTGACGGCACGCCCGAGGAGGAGCTCCAGCAGCGCCTCGCGAACAACTCCGACAGCGGCATCCCGACGACCGCGGTCCACGAGGCCTATCCGGGCAATCATTGGCATCTCGTCATGGTCAAGTCGAACCCGAGCCGGGTCCGGCGTGCCTTCGGGACAACGTACTTCACGGAGGGCTGGGCGCTCTACGCGGAGCGGGCGATGCGCGAGCAGGGCTTCTTCGAGGACCCGCTCCACGAGCTCCAGCACCTGAGTGCCACGATCTTCCGGGCAGCCCGGATCATCGTCGACACGAGCCTCCACATGGGCGAGATGACCGTCGAGGAGGCCATTCGCTTCATGGTCGAGAAGGCGGGCCTGCCCGAGCCGACCGCGGGCGCCGAGGTTGGCCGCTACTGCGCGTGGCCGACGCAGGCGTCGGGTTACCTCACGGGGTGCCTCGAGATCCTCCGCATTCGCGACGCGTACCTCGCCAAGGCCGGGGTGACCGGGCCGGCGGCGAATGCGCCGATCGAGCACCTCCGGCGCTTCAATGACGGTCTCGCGTCGTCGGGGATGCTGCCGCTCGACCTCGCCGAGCAGGCTGTCCTCGCGAAAGCGTGAGCCCGGCCTAAGCCCCGCGATGGCCTGAGCCCAGATTCGCCGCTGCTATCCTCCCGCCATGTTGACGGGCGGGTGGCGAGGCGGGGCCGTGGCGCCGCGCATCCTGATCGTCGACGACGATCCGAACCTGCTCGTCCTCCTCGCCGACCAGCTCCGAGCGGACGGCTTCGAGATCCAGACGGCCCGCGACGGGCAGGAAGCCCTCAAGCGCCTGCAGGCGGGCTGGCCTGACCTGCTGATCGTGGACATGATGATGGCCCGCATGGACGGCCTGACCCTCGCCCGCGAGATCAAGGCCCGGGCCGACCTCCCGATCATCGTCCTCTCCGCGATCGACACGGCGGACTCGAAGGCCGATCTCCTCGAGGAGGTCGCCGAGGACTACGTCACGAAGCCGTACCACTACCCCGAGCTCCGGGCGCGGATCCTGCGGGTGCTTCGCCGGCTCGGCGACAAGGTGCCGCGGCGAAGCCTCGTGCTCGGTCCGGACCTGACGCTGGAGCTTCATCGCCGGACGGCGATTGTGGCCGGCAATCCCGTCCAGCTGACGCCGACCGAATCGCGCCTCCTGTACGCCCTGGCCGCGAACCTCGGCAGCACGATCAGCACCGAGACGCTCCTCGATCGAGGCTGGGCCGATACCGACGATGCCGAGCCGTCATATGTCTGGGTGACGATGCGTCGTCTTCGCCAGAAGGTGGAGCGAAATCCCGATCGGCCGGTCCACGTCGTGACGGTCCGTGGCGTCGGATACCGCCTCGTCGGGGTGGAGGACGAAGCAGCCTCGGCGGCGCCGGGCGCGAGCGAGTGACGAACGCCGGGCGGGCGGACGCTTCGACGAGCGAGGCCGGGGCCGGGGGTCCAGCCGTCGATCCCTCGGCCACCCCACCGACGAGATCCCGAATCGGCTCGCGGATGCCGTTCCGGCTCCGCCTCACGATCGCCTTGATCAGTGCCGCGGTCTTCCCGCTCGGCGGCTTCGGGCTCGTCCTGCTCCTCGAGTTCGGGGGACAGGGCGGCGCGAGCCGAGCGATCGCCACCGTGCTCGTCTTCGCGATCGCGGCCGCGACGATCCTCGGCGTGCTCCTGGCGTTGATCCTCGCAGCCGACCTGACGTCTCCCCTGCGAGCGATCGCCGCGGCGGTCGATCACGTGTCGCGCGGTGACCTCTCGACCCGGATCGATATCGCCGGCGATGACGAGCTGGCCCGGCTCGCCGAGAGCCACAACCGCCTCGCGGGCGACGTCGAGCGTCGCAATCGCGAGCTCCATCGGATCCTGGCAGCGATCGAAGAGGCCGCGCCGAGCCTCGGCATCGACCGCCTCGCCGACCTGGCCGGCACGCACGCCCGCTCGGCGTTCGACATGATCGATGCGGTCGTCCTCCTCGTGAACCCGCGCGAGATTCCGACCGAGGAATGGGTTCCCGGCGAGCCTCGCCCGGTCCGTGCCCTCCTGCGTGTCGGCGAGGAGACGCTCGGGCTCATCGTCGGGCGGCTGCCGGCCACTCGCACCTGGGAGGCGGCCGACCAGGACCTCCTCGACCTGTTCGCCGCCGAGATCGCGGTGGCGACCCGGAACGCCGAGCTGTTCGAGCGGGTCGAGGCCCAGAACGCCCAGCTCGTCGAGCTCGACGAGGCGAAGGACGACTTCCTGCGGGGCGTCAGCCATAACCTCCAGACGCCGCTCACGAGCATCCGGGCCTACGCCGAGCAGCTGACGAACGACCGTCCCGACCGTCGCCTGGCGATCATCGCCGAGCAGTCGGACCGCCTGTCGCGGATGGTCCGCCAGCTGCTGACGGTGTCCCGCCTGGAGTCTGGCGCGCTGAAGCCCAAGTCCGAGGTGCTGGCGATCGCGCCCCACGTCCGCCGAGCCTGGGAGGCCCTCGGCCAGACCGGCGCGAAGATGACGCTCGACGATCGAGCCGAGGGCTGGCTCGCGGTCGCCGATCCCGATCAGCTCGACCAGGTCCTCTGGGCGCTGCTCGACAACGCCGTGAAATACGGCGCCGGGTCGGCCGTCGCCGCGTCCATCGAGCCCGATCGAGAGGGGGGCCGGGTGAGCCTGACCGTCGCCGATGCGGGGCCGGGCATCGCGGCCTCGGACGTCGATCGGCTGTTCGGCCGGTTCTCCCGGGGCGCGCCCGACGGCCACGCGGAAGGCACCGGCCTTGGGCTCTACGTCTCGCGCGAGCTATGCCGCGCCATGGGCGGCGACCTCGTGCTCGCCGCCGCGCCTGAGGGACCGCCGGCGGGAGCGCCGGACGGGGCACCGGAAGCCTCGATCCCCGCGGCGTTCACCGTCCTGCTGCCGGGCGAGCCGCCCGAGGAGGGCTGAGCCCGGCGCTCGCTCGCGTTGCGGTCGCAGCGTCGGCGCTAGTGGCTCGTCGGCAGGGGATCGCCGGACTCGCCGGTCTTCGTCACGGAGCCGTCGGCGCTCACCGTGAATGTCCAGGTGTGCTGGCTGATGCACCCGGCCGGGCAGTCGCCGGAGCCGAGGGTGATCGCGATCGAATAGCCGCCGTCGCCCACCGGCGCGGCCCGCCACCACTTCGACGAGCCGATCACGCCGGGGACGAGCTCGGCGGCGCCGGCGAATCGCTGATCGGTGGCGATCACACGCGCCGCGGCGTCCTCGGGCGAGAGCACCGGAGCCGCCGGCATGGTCGGTGGTCCCGGGGACGCGCTGCCGAGCGCGCCGCCGCTCACCGCGCAGCCGGCGACCGCGACGGAGACAGCAAGGAGCAGGGCTCGAAATCGCGTGGCGCTGAAGGGCACAGCCATCGATCACCGGCAGCCTACCGCCTGGCCCCGCGACGGGTGTTGCGAATCCCGCGGCCACCCGCCTACGCTCGCCCGATGCCGACCCGTGAAGACGCCTGGGCCCTCCTGTCGGAGTGGACGCAAACCGAGCCACTTCGCAAGCACGGTCTCGCCGTTGAGGCGGCCGTCGGCTGGTACGGCGAGCACCGTTTCGGGATCGCCGGCGACGAGCTCGAGATCTGGCGATCCGCCGGCCTCCTGCACGACTTCGACTACGAGCGCTACCCGGAGACGCATCCGATCCGCGGCGCCGACGAGCTCCGGGCGCGCGGCTACCGGGAGGACGTCGTCGAGGCGATCCTGGGCCACGGCGACCACACCGGTGTCGCCCGGACCAGCCTCCTGGCCCGAACGGTGTACGCCTGCGACGAGATGACGGGCTTCGTCATCGCCGTCACTTACGTCCGCCCGAACCGGAGCCTCGACGAAATCGACGTCCGGTCCGTCACCAAGAAGATGAAGGACAAGGGCTTCGCCCGGCAGGTCCCGCGAGACCAGCTCGAAAAGGGCGCGGCCGAGCTCGGCGTCCCGTTCGACGAGCACGTGATGAACGTCGTCGAGGGCCTCAAAACGATCCGGGAGACGCTCGGCCTCTGACCGAGGCGCGGGATTCGTCCATGGAGCGTCCCGACTTTCCACGTGATGCGAACAAGATCGTCGCTTCTGCCGGTCGATCAGTCCAGAAAGCCGAGAATCGGGCCTCGATCCCGGGCGTCTCCTGAGCGATGGAACCGGTTCTCGACCTGACAAGGCGGCCACGACCGTGGCGACCGCATTCCAGACCTCCGCTCGCCCCACCCTCGGGGCTCGGACCAGATCTTGTTCACGTCATGTGAAAACCCGCAGGCGGGAGCGGCACGGACCTGCGGCGCCCGCACGAACCAGCGGCCGAGGACCACTCCCGCATGTCGCTCGCCCGCCGCACCGCCCGATAGCATCACACGACGATGCACCTCCCGACCGTCCGACGCGCGACGCGAATCTCGCTCCCGCTGCTGGGCGCGTTCGTCGTCGGCGCCATCGCCTATGGCGGGCTGTACACGTTCCCCGCGCTGTCCGTGGCGTTCGCCCAGGAGTTCGGCATCAGCCGCACACTGGCGGTCACGCCGTGGACGATGTTCCTCCTGGTCACGGCCATCGCGAGCCCGCTGCTCGGTCGGGCCTACGACGAGTGGGCGGACCGGGACCTGCTCACGGCCTCGATGGTGCTCCTCGCCGGCGGCTGGCTGACGGTCTACCTCGCGCCGGACATCGCGATCGTGATCCTCGCGTACGCGGCGTTCCACGCACTCGGGCTCCAGCTCGCCTTCATCGGGATCTCGACGGCGGTCGCTCGCCGGTACGCGGGGGTCTCGGGGCTCGCGCTCGGCGTGGCGTACGCCGGTCCCGGCATCGGCGTCGCCATTGCGCTGCCGTTTGCCGCTCGGCTCATCGAGACCGCCGGTTGGCGCACCGTTTCGCTGGCGTTCCTCGCCGCCTCGCTCATCGGCGTGGCGTTCGTCTGGCTCATGACGAGCGGGCCCCGCATCGTGATCCCGTCGCGGGCAACGCGGGCCATCGAGTCCGACCGGGCGGCCCGAGCTGCCGGCCTCCACGAGACCTCGGCGCCGGGAGCCGTCTCGGCCGGTTTCGAGCTGTTGCCGGTCGGCAGCGCCCCACACCGCCAGAGCATCCGCCGAACCGTGCGGACAAGGCGCTTCTGGGCCTTCTTCGCCGGCGCTGTCGCCATCGGGGCCTTCGACGAGGGCGTGATCCAGTCGTTCATCCCGCACGTCGTCCGGGAGGGGTTCGGTTCGAACTTCGCCGCGTTCGCGCTCGGGACGCAGTCGCTCGCCTACGTCGCCGGGCAGGTCGTCGGCGGCGGGCTCTCGGATCGGATCGGTCGCCGCGCCGTCGGCGTGGCCGCGGCCGCATTCGTGGCCGGCGGCGTGCTGCTCGCGTTCGGGGCAACGACCGCCACGCCGGAGCTGGTCCTGGCCGGGATCGTGGCCCACGGGATCGGGACCGGCGCGACGATCGCGGTTCGCTCGGCCGCGTTCAGCGACGTGTTCGGCGGCCCGAATTTCGGGACGATCTTCGGGCTCCTCGCCGTCGCCTACCCGATCGGCGGCACGATCGCCGTATATACCGGCGCCATCTCGGTGGACCGGATCGGGAGCTACGTCCCGCTCGTCGCCCTCGCCGTTGTCGCGACCGCGTTCTGGGCCGGGATCCTGTGGCTGGCCGGTCCGCGCCGACGGACGGCGCGTGCGGGTAGGATTCGGGCATGAAGGCAGGTGTCATTGTTCCCCAGGGCTGGACCGGAGAGTACGACGGCTGGGATCCGTCGAAGGCCTGGACGCGCACGGTGGAGGTCGCCCGCCAGGCCGAGGACCTCGGCTTCGAGTCGATCTGGCTCTTCGACCACTTCCACACGGTCCCGAAGCCGACCGACGAGCTGACGTTCGAGTCGTTCACCTCTCTGAGCGCCCTGGCCGGCCTCACGAAGCGCGTCCGCCTCGGCCACATCGTCATCTGCGGCCCGTACCGGAACCCGGCGCTCATCGCCAAGATGATCTCGACGATGGACGTCATCAGCGGCGGCCGGATGGAGCTTGGCATCGGCGCCGGCTGGAAGCGCGACGAATGGCTCGCCTACGGCTACGGCTTCCCCGAAACGAAGGAGCGCCTCGCGATCCTGGCCGACCACCTCGAGGTCATCACCCGGATGCTCGCCCCCGGCAAGACGATGCACGCGACCTACGAAGGCACGTACGCGAGCGTGCGCAACGCGATCAACCTCCCGAAGCCGATCCAGCAGCCGCGGGTGCCGATCATGGTCGGCGGCAATGGCCCGAACGTGACCTGGCGGCTCGCCGCGAAGCATGCCGACGAGATCAACCTCGACGGGCTCTCGCCGCAGGAGGTCGCCGAGGCGCTGCCCGTGATCCGCTCGCGCTGCGAGGAGATCGGGCGCGACCCGGCCTCGCTCAAGGTCAGCGTCCACATGTGGTGGGGCAATGCGCCGAGCGCAGGGCAGGAGCGCGTCGATCGCCTCGGGCAATACCGCGACCTCGGCGTTTTGCGGGTGATGACGCTGCTCCGGGAGTCGGCGAAGCACGACGGTGCCCTCGCGTCCCTCGCCGACGACGCCCGGGCCGCCGGAGTCGACCTCGCCTGAGACGGGGACTCAGGCAGCCTCCTCGATCGGCGGCGCCGGCGGCGTCGGGGCCTCGCCCTCGACGATCGGGTCCGAGCTGGCTCGCTCCCGGCGGGCCAGGAAGACGAACGGAATGGCCGCGGCCTGGATGAAGGCCGAGACGACGTACGAGGCTCCATAGCCCGAGAGGTCCGCGACCCGCCCGAGGGCCGGCTGGGCGACTACCCCGCCCGCCGAGCCCATGAGGTTGTCGAACGAGAGAACGGTGGCTCGCTGCGCCGAGGGGATCAGGCCGTTCACGTACGCCTGTCGGAGCGGGCCCTGCACGGCAAATGTCAGACACCAGACCGCCAGCAGGATGAGCGCGATCGCAAAGCTCGTCGTCAGCCCGATCAGGACCATGAGCACGACGTTGACCGCCGTGCCGAGGAGGAGTGCGTCCGTCCGCCGCCGAAACAGCCTCCGGACCCGCACGCTCAGGAGGCCGCCGGCAATCTGCGCGCCGGCGACCATCGCCGCGGCGAGGCCCGCGACGTCGTAGGCGGTCTTGTCGCCGTAGAGCTCGAGCAGGTACGGCTGGATCGCGTAGAAGGCATAAAACCCGACGCCGGCGCTGAATGGCGCGGCGAGCATGAGCCAGCGCACGGGCGGATTCCGGAAGCCGCCGTCGATCGAGCCGCGGAGGACGCCTCGGACGGCCTTGAGCGGGCTCGCCCCAGGCTGCGGGGTGAAGCCAAGGTCGCGCATGAACCACCACGCGACGGCGAGCGTGACGCCCAGCATCGCGGCCCGGAAAATGAACGGGACGCCGAGGTTTGTCGCCTGGGCGATGAAGCCACCGGCGGCCGAGCCGCCGAGCATCGCGATGGCTCAGCCCGGCGTCGAGGAGGAACAGGGTGTTGATGCCCCAGATGAACGACGTCGCGAGCGTCGTCAGGAGGGTGAGCAGGAGATACGTGCGCTGGACAGACCGAGGCGTCGGCATGAGGCGACCGAGTCTACTCGCGGCGCCCGCGCGCGCCCGCCTCCGCCCGCCAGCGCCGGCGGCCGCTCACATCGTGATGACGACCTTGCCCCCGGGCGTGTCCGGCCTCGACGTAGCGGATGGCCTCGGCGGTCTTAGAGGCCGAGCGACGGTCATCGCCGAGACCGGGTTCGGCTCCGCGTAGTTGTCACCGATCCAGGCCAGGCATTGCCGGATGACGCCATCGCCGATCGGGCTTCGCTCCGTCAGAGCGGCGAACGGCAGCTGGCCGTCCTCGTGGCCGGCCAGCAGGTAGACCTTTGCGGTCCGGGACGCGTGCTCCGGCCCGCACAGCCGCTTGATGGATGGCCACGCGCGGCCGTGTTCGTGTCATCTTTGCCTCGAACTGCTCAGCCCACGAGCGCGCGTCAACCAGCCGACGCCGCCGCCAAGCGTGAGTCCGCCGAACGATCGACAACCTCGTCGCGGCCGACGTCGTCCTGGCGAGTGGTGAGCGCGTCCGGGCAAGCGCAGCCGACGCGGCCGATCTCTTCTGGGCCCTGCGCGGCGGCGGCGGGAACTTCGGGGTCGTGACGTCGTTCACCTTCCGGGCTCACGCGTTGAACCCGGACATCCTTGCCGGTAGCCTCATCTACCAGCGTCCGCGCTGGACAGATGCCCTCCGCGCCTTCAGCCGCCTGGCGCCCGAGCTGCCGGACGAGCTCACGACCTTGATGACGTTTCTGGTGCCACCGGCCGACTGGGACATGGGCGATCGTGTCCTCATGTTCCTGGGAGTTGCCTGGGCCGGCGCCGATCGAGCCGCCGGCAAGGTGGTCCTCGATCGCGTCCAGGCCGCCTGTCCGCCCGACATCGCCGTCCTCGACCCGACCCGCTGGATCACCTTCCAGTCGGCCTTCGACGCGATTCTGCCGAGTGGAGTCCGAGCGTATTGGCGGAATGCCTCGTTCG